>JBFGOX010000498.1:0-2710 GCA_041565015.1 Burkholderiaceae bacterium | reverse complement strand
GTGACCATGCCGGCAGTGACCTTGACCTGTGCCGCCTTCACCTCGACGACCGCCGGCGAGTTGACCTTCATGCCGCCGGCGCCCATCGTCGCCGTGTTGCCGGCGGCGTCCTCGACCTTGACCAGGTCGCCGGCCGCATCTGACAGCGTGATCCGGTTGCCGCCCGGGGTCTCGACGATCACCTTCTCGGCGCCGGCCGGGTCGTCGAGGACGATGCGGTTGCCGTTGCGCGAACGCACGACCTTCAGGTTGTTGTGCTCATCGAGCGCCTCCGGCGCGCGGCTCGCACCGTTCCACAGCCCGCCGAGCACGATCGGCGCTCGCGCATCGCCCATCACGAAGGCGACCAGCACTTCGTCGCCGACATCGGGCATCCAGAAGGCGCCGCGGTTGCTTCCCGCGAACAGCGTGCACACGCGCGCCCACAGCTCGCCTTCCTGCTGCGGGCTGTCGGCCACCGCCGGCAACTTCACCTTGACCCGCGACAGCGCAGCCGGATCGTCGAGATTGGTGACGATCGCCAAGTGCACGCCGAGCCCGGCGGCGAGCCGCTGGTTGTGCGTGAAGTCGGGAGCGCCGTCCATCCGTCAGGCCTCGGCTAGAAACGCGCAGTACGCGACGAAATCGGTCTGGTAGCCGTCGACCAGATCGAAGCGGTGCGTGCAGCGCGCGACTTCGTAGGTGTTGTCGAAGCGGCGGCCGAGGCCGGCCAGCGCCACCCGGCTGCCGGCGCGCACCCGCGGATTGCCTTCGACGGTGCCGCGCGCGGTGACAAATTCGCGCGCGCGCCGGTCGAAGGCGCTGTCGGCCAGCGCCTGCGCTTCGCGCTCGGTCTGCGAGGACAGCTCGGCCAGGTGCTCCGAACGCTGGCCGAAGTGCTGCGCCAGCAGTTCGTCGCCGCGCTGGCCGCTGCCGCTGCCGAGCGACACGCCGCTGGCCTCGACATTGAACGGTGCGCCCTGCACCGGGTCGAAGCCCGCCGCGGTGACCCGCGTGCACTGGTGCGCCAGGTCGGCGCCGACCTGCACGCGGCGCAGCTGGCTCAGCAGTCGCAGGTCGAGCGTCTCGCCGGCGGCGATCCGGCGGCCGACTCGCAGTTCAGTGCCGTGCATTGACAGCGTGCAGTCATGCCGCGCCAGCACGCGACGCAGGAAGGCGAGGTCGCTCTCGTTGAACTGCGCCCACAGCGCGGTGACCGAAGGCACGTCATCGACCTCGACCGTCAGCCCGAGGTCGGATCCGATGCGCTGTGCCAGGTCGGCGAGCGAAAGGTCTTCATAGACCTGCGTGCGCCGCGCCAGCCGCGCCCGCATCAGTGCATCCTCGGCGCGCACGGTGATCCCGGGCGGTGCACCGAGCCCGGCTTCGATCGCGATGCCACTGACGCGGCCGGCGAACAAAACGACAGGCGCGTCGCTGCCAAGCAGCACCTCGACCGCCGCCCCGAGCGCGACACTGCTGCCGGCATCGAAGGCGAGACCGGCGCTGCCGTCCTCGAGGCTCAGCCAGTTGGCCAGCTTCAGCTCCAGCGAGGCCAGGCCATCAATCGATTCGGTCAGCATGAGGTCGGTCAGCCCGATCGACGCCGCCTCCAGCTCGGCGCCGGCAAAGCGCACGAGCGGCCGCGCCGCGTAGATCGCGCGCTCGGTGACCGGGCGTTCGGCGGCACCCATGGGTCAATCCGCGAGCAGGCGTGCCGCGCGCATCGCCTGCTCTTGCAGCACCGCCAGCACCTGGCGCTCCAGCGCCTGTGGCTGCGACTCGGCCTCGCGCGACGCCGCGCCCTGTTCGGCCGGCGGCGGCGTCACGTCAACGTCGATCTGATCGATATGAACCGGCACGTTTGTCTCTCCATTCAGTCGTCGAAGCGAAGCCGCTGCGACAGGGGCGAGTTCTGGCCGACATCGGCCGCATTGCTGCCGCCGGTAGATCGGCCCGTGCGCGCGCCTGCGCCGGCAACGCCCGCCCCGACGCTTTGCTGCGGCACGGCCAGCGCGCTGCGATCGGAGCGACGCAAACTTGATTCACCGTTGGCGCGCGCGATGCTGCGCATCGACTGCGACATCGAACCCGCCATGAAGCCAACGCCGAAGCCCTGGCCGAACGCCACGCCGGCAGCCCCATCGACACCCTGTGGCGTGCGGCGACCGAGCGTGGCCGGCGGCTGGGCCGGCGGCCGGCGGCGGCTCGTTGCCGGCGCCGGCGGTTCGGTCGCGCGCGTCTGGTGCGCCATCGCGATCGAGACCAGCGCGCGCAGCGGCACGCCTTCAGGCGAGAAGAAATCGAGCGTCTCGCGATAGCTCTCGATCAGCCCCGAGAACAGGAAATTGCCCCACTCGAAGCGCACCACCGGCGGCACGATGTCGTAGGTCACCTGCGTGTCGGCCTCGTCGGGACGCAGCAGCCGCTTGATCGGCAACGTCATCTCGCGCACCGATTCGCCGGTCGTCGTCGAATCGAACTGCAGTTCGAGCGACAGCCGCGCGTTGCTGGCGGTGACGATCTGCCGCCGCGTGGCGTCGCGGTTCTGCTGATCGAGGCTGTTGCTGACCTCGTAGCTGAGCGAGACCGGATTGAACTGCACGTCGATCGGCTCGCCGCCGTCGGGTACCAGCCGCGCCTTGGCCAACTGCACTGCGGTCATGTGGTCACCTGTGCGCCTAGCCGCAGGATTTCGCGCTGCGGACGACCGATCGCGTTCATGCCTCAT
>JBFGOX010000497.1:0-2711 GCA_041565015.1 Burkholderiaceae bacterium | reverse complement strand
CCTGTACCTGCACGAAAAGCGCCTGGCCGCGCCGATCATCGCCTCGAGTGTGGCGATGTTCGCCCTCGGCATGGCCTATTGCTATTACGTGGTCTTCGGCATCGTCTTTCGGTTCATCGCCGGCTTCGCACCGACCTCGGTGAACGTGGCGCCGGACATCGAGGCCTACTTCAACTTCGTTCTGGGCCTTTTCCTCGCCTTCGGCCTGACGTTCGAAGTGCCGATCGCGGTCGTTCTGCTCGCCCGCTTCGGGATTGCCGACGTCGAACGGCTGCGCGCGGCGCGGCCCTACGTGATCGTCGGCGCCTTCATCGTTGCAGCGATCTTCACGCCACCGGACGTCATCTCGCAGTTGCTGCTGGCCGTGCCGCTTTGCCTGCTCTACGAGGTCGGCATCCAGCTGGCGCGCATGGTCGGCAAGCGCGAAACCGACGACGAAACGTCAACGGCCACCTCCGATTCGCAATGAGCGGACGGACGCCGAGCCAGAACCTTCAGCGCCGGTTGCGGGCGGCGGCGATCTGGATTCTCTTTGCCGTTGCGCCGGCCGCCGGCCTGGCCCAGTTGCAGATCGTGCCCGACGAAGATCCGGATCTGGCGCGCGGCTGGGCCGCCTATCAGGCGCGCGATCCGCAGGGCGCATTCGCCTTCTTCAGCAAGGCGGCCGAACGCAACCAGCGGGTGGCGCAGTTCAATCTCGCGGTCATGCTGGTGAGCGGCGACGGCGTTGCGGCCGATCCCGCACGGGGCCTGACCTGGTTGCGCCGCTCGGCGGACAACGGTCTTGCCCGGGCGCAGTACGCCCTTGCCGTGTTTCTGGAACAGGGCCGTCATGTCGAGCGCTCGCTGACCGAGGCGACCGTCTGGTTCGAGAAGGCGGCGCGGCAGGGCTGGCGCGATGCGCAGGTCAGCGTGGCGACGCAGTATTTCCTCGGTCGCGGCGTTGCGCGCGACTACGCGGCGGCCGCGTACTGGTACGAGCGCGCGGCCGAGCAGGGCGACACCGGCGCCGCCTACATCCTGGCCAGCATGTACGAAAAGGGCGACGGCGTTGAGCGCGACATCGACCGCGCGCTGCGCTGGTATGTGGAAGCGTCGGCAACCGGCGACCCGGCCGCGAGACTGAAGGCCGAGGAAATGCGCGCGCGGCAGCGGCGTTAGGCGCGCGCCCTGCCGCCGGCTCAGCGCCGCTCGGGCGGGATGGGCCGCTCGCCGACGGTCACGGAGAGGTCGAGTTCGCGGTTGTTGCGTTCGACCTTCACCCGTGCGACAGACCCCGGCGACAGCTGCGCGATCTGGTTCAGCATCCCGGGCGTATCGCGCACGCGCATCTCGTTGATCGACAGCAGCACGTCACCTGGCTCCATGCCAGCATTGCCGGCCGGGGCGTTGCGCTGAACGCCGCGCACCACCACGCCCTGCGCACGGCGCAGCTTCAGTGCGGCGACCAGTTCCGGCGTGATATCGACCGGTTCGATGCCGAAATAGCCGCGCGTGACGCGCCCGGTGGCAATCAGCTGCTGCATCACCTGCGTGACGATTGCGGTCGGAATGGCGAAGCCGATGCCGATCGACCCGCCGGAACGCGAGTAAATGGCCGTGTTGATGCCGACCAGGTTGCCCGCCGCGTCTACGAGCGCACCGCCTGAGTTGCCCTGGTTGATTGCCGCATCGGTCTGGATGAAGTTCTCATAACGGTTGATGCCCAGGTTGTTGCGCCCGACGGCCGAGACGATGCCCATCGTCACCGTCTGCCCGACGTCGAACGGGTTGCCGATCGCGAGCACCACGTCGCCGACCGCCAGCGAATCAGACGGGCCGAGCGTGATGACCGGCAGGTCGGTCGCATCGATGCGCAGCACTGCGAGATCGGTTTCCGGATCGGCGCCAACCAGCATGGCCGGGACCTTGCGGCCGTCGGGCAAAGCGACCGCAATTTCGTCGGCCGCCTGCACGACGTGATGGTTGGTCAGCACATAACCTTCAGCGGCGGCGATCACGCCGGAACCGAGGCTGGCTACGCGTTCGGGGTGATTGCGCAGCCGATCGCCGAAGAAACGATCGAACAGCGGATCTTCGAGCGCGGGCGCGCGGCGGATTTCCTTGGTCGTGTAGACGCTGACCACGGCCGGCATCGCCCGCCGTGCCGCCTCCGCATACGAACGCAAGGCGCCTGCGCCCGGCGCCAGTTGCACGGGCCCGGCCTGCTGGATCGTGACCTGGGCGGGCGGCCCAGGCGGCGATGTTTGCAGCCAGTGCGGTTTCAGGCTCGCGACGATGAACAACACCGCCAGCGCCACCGTAGTGGCTTGCGCGAACAGCAGCCACAGACGCGACAACATGAGTTCGGTTCCGCCTTGCTTCGGATCCATCAAGTGTAATCACGCCCTCTGTCGGCGCAGGTTCCGGAGCCTGCGCCTAGCGCACGCCGTTTCGAGCAGGGGGATGCGTCCGCGTGCCCCCGGCGCGGATTCGGGGGTGGGCCATCTGCCGCCCGCCTGCATGTCCCGGCTATGACTTCTTCAGCGCGTCGCGGATCTCGCGCAGCAGAAGCACGTCCTCCGGCGGCGGCGCTGGCGCCGCCGGGGCTGCCGGTGGCGCTTCGCGCTTGAGCTTGTTCATCGTCCTGACCATCCAGAAGATGATGAAGGCGAGGATGATGAAATTGATGGCAATGGTGGTGAAGTTGCCCCAGGCCAACACCGTGCCGG
>JBFGOX010000496.1:0-2717 GCA_041565015.1 Burkholderiaceae bacterium | reverse complement strand
TCGTAAATCACGGCGCGCCTGAGCGGCTGAGGCAGAATCCACGCTGCGACCCCCTGTTCCCCGGAGCACGCGATGCCCGCCCCGATCGAATTCTGGTTCGATTTCTCTTCGCCCTACTCGTATCTCGCCAGCGAGAAGATCGAGGAGATCGCCGCCCGCCATGGCCGTACGGTCGTCTTCAAGCCGACGCTGCTCGGCGCGGTATTCAAGACCACCGGCGGCGCGCCGCTGACCGAACTGGCGCCCGCGAAGGCGAAATACTTCGCGCACGACTTCGCCCGCTCGGCGCGGTTCGCCGGTGTGCCGTACAGGCATCCGAGCGTCTTTCCGATACCGACCGTCAGCGCCGCCCGCGCGCTGCTGTGGCTGCAGGCGCGCGACGAGGCGATGGCGGCGCGCTTCTTCCACGCCGCGTTTCGCGCCTACTTCGCGCAGGACCGCAATCTGACCGAGCCGACGGTGCTCGACGCGCTGGCCACCGAGGTCGGTGCCGACCCGGTGCAGATCACGCGCGGCATCCAGGAGCTGGCCGTCAAGGACAAGCTGAAAGCGCTCGTCGACGAGTCGATCGCACGCGGCATGTTCGGCGCGCCGACGATCTTCATCGACGGCGAGATGTTCTGGGGCCACGACCGGCTGCCGCAGGTCGAGCGATGGCTCGAAACGGGACCCTTCTGAACGCGCGCTCGCCGGCGCACAACGTTGTCCGTGCCCTGGAACTGAACCGATGTCTTACTTTTATCTCGCCGTCGCGATCGTCGCCGAAGTCATCGGCACCTCGGCACTGAAAGCGGCCGAAGGCTTCACGCGGCCGCTGCCGTCGCTCGTCGTCGCCGCCGGCTACGGCACCGCGTTCTACTTCCTGTCGCTGGCGCTGAAGGCGATCCCGGTCGGCATCGCGTACGCGATCTGGTCGGGCGTCGGCGTGGCGCTGATCACGCTGATCGGCTGGCTGCTGTTCAGGCAGCGGCTCGATGCGCCGGCGCTGGCCGGCATCGCGATGATCGTCGGCGGTGTGGTCGTGATCCAGCTGTCTTCGGTGGCGGCGCGTTGAATTCCGACGACCGCGATCCGTCGCCGCCTACGCGGCCCGGCGAGGCGCACCAGGAGCTTTTCCAGGTCGAACCCGGCGTGCACGAGCCGCTGGCCGATCTCGCGGCGGCCGCTGGCGCGCGCATCGAAGAATCGATTCATGCCGAGGCGCCGCCGCGGCGTCGCTGGACGGCTTACCTGTTCCTGGGCATCGCCATCGTCGCTGGCGTGACCGGCACCGCCGCGCTGTCGGCGAGCGCCGGTTTCACGCTGCTGGTGCCGACCGTCGTGCTCGTGCTGGCCTACCTCGCCTGCTTCCTCGCGCTGACGCGGGCGCTGCGCGTGATCCCGATCAGCATCGTCTACGCGACCTGGTCCGGCGTGGGCATCGCGCTGATCACGCTGATCGGCTGGCGCCTGTTCGGGCAACGGCTGGCTGCCGGGGAAATCGCCGGTATCGTGCTGATCCTCGCCGGCGTCGTCGTCATTCATCTGTTTTCGAACGCACGCGCGCACTGAGGCCCGGCATGGCACATCCCGTATCGACAAACGTTCCGCACCGCGTCTATGGCAGCCGCGCCAGCGGCAACTGCCACAAGGTGCTGATGACGATGGAGGCGCTGGGGCTGCCCTATCGCTGGCACGAAACCGACATCATGAAGGGCCAGACGCGCACGCGCGAGTTCCTGGCGATGAACCCGAACGGCAAGGTGCCGCTGCTGCAGGTCGACGACCACACCTTCCTGCCGGAATCGAACGCGATCGTGTGTTACCTGGCCGACGGCACGCGGCTGTGGCCGGGCGACCGACTGGCGCGCGCGCAGGTGCTGGCCTGGATGTTCTTCGAGCAGTACTCGCACGAGCCGTACGTCGCCGTGGCGCGTTTCGTCCGCCTGTTCCTGGAGAAGGACGACGACCCGCGCCTGCCGATGCTGCTCGAGCGCGGCAACGCGGCGCTGGGCGTGATGGAGCGACACCTGAAGCAGCAGGCGTTTTTCGCCGCCAACGGCTTTTCGATCGCCGATATCGCGCTGTTCGCCTACACGCACCGCGCCGTCGACGGCGGCTTCGATCTTTCGAAGTACCCGGCTGTGCAGGCCTGGCTCGACCGCTGCCGGCAGCAGCCCGGCGTGTCGGAGATGCCGGCGCCCTGATCATGCGCCCCCACGCTCACGGCGTTCGCCGCCCCCCGAGGGGGCGCTCAGTGCCCTCCGGGCGGCCGCGCGGGCACTGAGGTCACGCCGCACGGAGCACCGTTTTGCTGCGCCGGCCGGCGATCCCCTTCGTCCTGATCACGGTGCTGATCGACATGATCGGCGTCGGGCTGATGCTGCCGGTGCTGCCGGTGCTGGTCGGCGAATTCACCGCCAGCCGCGAGGCGCAGACCTACTGGTACGGTGCGCTGGCCGCCTCCTACGGGCTGATGCTGTTCCTGTGCGCGCCGGGGCTCGGCGCGCTGTCGGACCGCTACGGCCGGCGGCCGATCCTGCTGATCGGCATCGCCGGGCTGGGCACGCTGTTCCTGGTCGCCGCGCTGGCGACTTCGCTGTGGATGCTGTTCGCCGCGCGCATGCTGGCCGGCGCCACCGGCGCCACGCTGGCGGTGGCCAACGCCTATCTGGCCGACATCACGCCGCCGGAGGAGCGCGCCAAACAATTCGGCCGCATCGGCGCCATGTTCGGCG
>JBFGOX010000495.1:0-2719 GCA_041565015.1 Burkholderiaceae bacterium | reverse complement strand
GAAGAACTTCCTCGAGATCTTCCTCGAGCTGTATCACGTCGAGGCGATGCACCCGGGGCTGCAGAAGTGGGTCGACGCCGGCAACTACGAGTGGGGCTTCGGCGAACGGTGGAGCTACCAGATCCTCGGCGTGAAGGACGAATTGCGCAGCCAGGTTTCGCCGCACTACACGAAGTACCGCGATGCCGTGCTTGCCTACACCGGCGGGCAGTTGCCGAAGTACGGCACGGTATGGTCGATCTTGTATCCGAACGTGATGATCGAGTGGTACCCGTGCGCGCTGGTGGTCAGCACGCTGATCCCGCGCACGCCGGAGCACACGACCAACATCGTCGAGTTCTACTACCCGGAGGAAGTGCAGGCCTTCGAGCGGCAGATCGTCGATGCGCACCAGGCCGCGTATGCGGAATCGGCTGTCGAGGATGCCGAGATCTGTACCCGGCTGCAGCAGGGACGCAAGGCGCTGTGGCTGGCCGGCGAGGACGATACGGGTCCGTACCATTCGCCGCACGAGGACGGCATGATCCATCTGCACGACTGGATCCGCCGCGAGATGGGTCAGCGGCGGACCGTTTGATCGCAGGCGGGTACCGGTCCCGCCGCTCGGCGCTGCGCACCGGGCTAGTCAGCCAGCAGGGCCGATCAACGCCTCGCGACGCCGGGCCGACGCATGACTCGCCGCAGCGCCATCATTCGACTCGCGCCCGCCAGCGGGCGACCGTCGAAAGCTTGCCGGCAACTTCGCCGCAGCAGCGAACGGGATAACGCTCTCGTCCACCTGTGGCCTGCGGCTCTAGCCGCTTGCGGTTGCGCCGCGCACAGCCTTCGCACGTCGCCACGCCAGCCAGCCTGATCCGGTCCACACCGCGATCGTGAACAGGCCGAGACCGGCGGCGATCGGCCGCTCGAAGAACGCCAGCAGGTTGCCGTCGGCCTTGATCATCGACGTGATGAAGTTGTCCTCCAGCATGCCGCCGAGCAGCAGGCCGAGAATCAGCGGCGCGACCGGGAAGCCGTTGGCCTCGAGGAACCAGCCGAGCAGCCCGAAGGCGAGCAGCAGCGTCAGGTCGAAGTACGAGTTGTTGATCGCAAAGGCGCCGACGACGCAGAAGATCAGGATCACCGGCATCAGGATGTTGCGCGGCACGCGCAGGATGCGCGTCGCCGATTTGACGCACAGCCAGCCCAGCGGCAGCAGCAGCAGGTTGGCGACGATGAACAGCATGAACACCGCGTAGATGTTCTCCGGGTTGTTCAGGAACAGCGTCGGCCCCGGGTTCAGGTTCTTCATGTACAGCACGCCGATGACAATCGCGGTGATCGAGTCGCCCGGGATGCCGAAGACCAGCGCCGGGATCCAGGCGCCGGCCAGCGCGCTGTTGTTGGCCGCACCGGCCTCGACCAGCCCCTCCGGGTGCCCGGTGCCGAATTTCTCCGGCTCGCGCGACAGCTTCTTGCTCAGCGCAAACGACATCCAGGCGGCGATGTCGGCGCCGGCCCCGGGCAGCGCGCCGACGACCGTGCCCAGCGCGCTGCCGCGCAGCGTCTGCTTCTTGTACTTGCGCAGCAGCGTGCCCATGCCGGCGAACACCGAGCCGACCTGGCGCTTGAATTCGCCGAGGTCACGCGGCGCCACTGCGAAGCGCAGGATCTCGGAGACCGCGAACAGCCCGATCATCGCCGGAATCAGCGAAATGCCACCGAGCAGGTCGGCGTTGCCGAAGGTGAAGCGCGCGTGCGCCGCCGGATTGTTAAGGCCGACCGACCCGAAGAGCAGGCCGAGGAACAGCGTGACCACGCCCTTCAGCGGCCGGTCGCTGGTGATGAACACGGCGCAGGTCAGCCCGAGCAGCACCAGCCAGAAGTATTCGAACGAACTGAACTTCAGCGCCACCTCGGCCAGCGCCGGCGCAGCGACGATCAGCACCAGCGTGCCGAACAGGCCGCCAAGCGCCGAGAACACCAGCCCGACACCCAACGCCATCTCGGCGCGGCCGTTGCGCGTCATCGTGTACGCCTCGTCGGTGTAGGCGGCCGAGGCCGGCGTGCCGGGGATGCGCAGCAGGCAACCCGGAATGTCGCCGGCAAAAATCGCCATCGCGGTGGCGCTGACCATCGCCGCCACGGCCGCGATCGGCGGCATGAAGAAGGTCAGCGGCACCAGCAGCGCCGTGGCCATCGTCGCGGTCAGGCCCGGCACCGCGCCGACGAACAGGCCGAACGTCGCCGCGCCGACCACCACCGCCAGCACCTGCGGGTCGGCGACCATCTGCAAGGCGAGCCAGACGGCCTCCATCAGCGGCGCCTCGCGCTACACATCAAGCGGGGCGCGGCGGCGCGCATCGTGCCTCACCACGCCACCGACGACAGCCAGCCCCACGGCAGCGGCACCTTCAGTAGCTTGAAGAACAGCGTGTGGATGATGAGCGTGACGATGACCGCCACCGGCACGATCAACGCCCTGCGCACGCCGAAGGCCCACAGCATCGCCACCAGCATCAGCACCGCGCTGACGATGAAGCCGACGCGCTGCGAGGCGAACAGATAAAAGACCAGCGCCGCGATCGTCACCACTGCGGCGATGCGGCCGGAGCGTTTCGCCTCGCTTGCCCGCTGCCAGGGCGCGCCGCTGCGCAGCCCCTGCACGATCAGCAGCACCGAAGTGATCGACAGGCCGGCGGCGGCCAGCGCCGGAAACAGCGCTGAGCCGTAGGGCTGG
>JBFGOX010000494.1:0-2739 GCA_041565015.1 Burkholderiaceae bacterium | reverse complement strand
CCGTATGCGTCAACTCGTCGCGCGCGGCAAACTCGGCGCCGATCGCGCCTGCACCCTGCGCGTCCGCATACGCGCTGCGCGGATAGAAGCGGCGGGCGGTGCGGCCCTCGAGCACGGCGGCGTTGTCGCTGTAGGCCACGACCGTCGCCTGCGGTGCGGCCTCGTGCGTGGCGCGGATCATGTCGAACAGGCTCGCCGGCTGCGACTGGCCGTCGATGGTCCAGCTGGCGTTGAAGATCTTGTGCCGGCAGTGCTCCGAATTCGCCTGCGCAAACATCATCAGCTCGACGTCGGTCGGGTCACGGCGCATGGCCCGGTACGCGTCGAGCAGGTAGTCGATCTCGTCGTCCGAAAGCGCCAGTCCCATGTCGATGTTCGCGCGCGCCAGTGCGGCGCGGCCTTCGCGCGCGACCGCCACATGCGCCATCGGCCTGCCGGGCAGTTCACGAAACAGCTCGGCAATTTCGGCGTCGGCCGCCAGCACGCTTTCGGTCATCCGGTCATGCAGCAGTGCGGCAATGCGCGCTGCTGCAGCCGCGTCGAGTTGGCGCCTGCCGAACAGACCGCCCTTCAGCAGCAGGCTGAAGCGGGTTCCGCGCTCGATGCGCAGCACGCGGTCGAGCGCGCAGTTGCGGGCGATGTCGGTCGCCTTGCTCGCCCACGGCGAGATCGTGCCCAGTCGCGGCACGACCAGCCACTGGTGTGCCGGCTGCCCTTCGGGCGGCACTGCGCGTTCACCATAGTCGAGCAGCGCCGCCAGTCGCCCACGCTCCTGCTCCGCAAGCGGCGCCGCGGCATGGACGAAATGCACGTGCTGCGCGTGCAGCTGGGCGGCCGCAGGCTCGATTGCCTGGATTCGCGCCAGCAGGCCGCCGGCACGGAAAGCGGACAGCGCGCTCGGGCCATCGAGCGCGAGGAAGAAGTCGTTGGAAGACATGCGGAGGCGGGAATCGCCCCCGGCACGACGGCTTGATGCGGGAGCGCGGCGCGAAGTATAGCCGCGCCGGCAGCAAGGCCCCGCCTACAGGTCGGCGTCGAGCAGGCTTGCCGTGCCGAGCGCCGAAAGCAACGCGACGTTGCATTCGGACACGGGAATTGCAAGCTCGTCCAGTTTCTCCAGGACCCCGACCGGATCGGCGCGCTCGATCGATTCGACCAGCGACAGGTAGTCGGCGTGCGGCCCGTGCCGGTTGCAGATCGCCTCGACGACGTCGTCCGACAGCGAGATCAGCTCGAACAGCTGCTCGAACGGCGCGCCGGTGATGCGGTCGAGCAGTGAAAACGCGCCGGTGATGAACAGCTCGTCGCGACGCTCCGAATCGTCGGCGGCGCCAAGCGCCTCGAGGAACAGGCCGCGCCGGATCGAAGCATGCATCAGCGGGAAGGTGTTGGCGTCCTTCGATGCCGTCGTCAGCAGCAGCGACAGCCAACGCGTCATCTTCTTGTAGCCGAGCATCATGACCGCGTGCTGGAAGCTGGTGATCTGCACGGTCAGGCCGAAGGCGGCCGAATTGACCAGGCGCAGCAGCTTGAATGCGATGGCCGGATCGCGCTTGAGCACCTGGTCGATGCGGGCAATCGGGGCGTCTTCGCGCACCAGGCGCAGCAGTTCGAGCACGGTGGCCTGACCGGCCTGCAACGGACGCGCAGCGCGGTGAAGTGCCTCGTCCAGCGGCCAGCCGACCGTCGCCACCGCGCCGCGCGAGAACGCGCCGTCGACTTCGGCCACGCTGCGAACGCCGGTGATGATGAACGGCATGCGCCGCCGAACACCGGGCGGCGGCACGGTCGGCGTGCCGTCGGGGTTCAGCCGGCGGTCTTCGCTGATGTGGATGACCGCGTATTCGAAGCAGGACAGCAGGGCGGGCGGCAGCGGCGATTCGGTGCGGCCGCGCAGGGCCAGCTTCTTGCCGTCACGAAAAAGGATCTGGACGGCCGTCTGCAGCACCGGATCGCTGAGCTGGATGCCGGGGATCTCCAGAATGGCGTTGCTCGGCGGCTGCCATCCGTTGACCGAGTCCTCGATCGCGGTGTCCAGCGGCGCAATCAGCGTCGGCGGTCCATGCTCCGGCCAGACCTGATTCAGATCCGCCAGCAAGGTGCCGAGGTCGGCCTTGTTCTGCGTATCGACTGACAGCAGTGTCAGCCGGTTGCCGATCGCCTTGCGGTGCTTGTCGATCAGCGGCGCGTAACACAAGGCCACGGCGCCGAGGGCACGGCCGATCCCGGTCGGGAGTCTTTCAGGAGCATTCATTGACGCACGCCTACGCAGCCGCTTGCAGCAAGCAGCCGACGGTCCGGATTATCGGCAGCCGCGCCGCTCGCCGAATCGGCAAATTGGCTGCCTGCCGTGGCGGATTTGCGGCGATCGGCGCGCGCCGGGTCAGCCCTTTGACCGACCGTAACCGCCGCCGCCCGGCGTCTCGATCACGAACACGTCGCCCGCCTGCACCTTGACGCTGCCGATGTGGCTCAGCGTTTCAACGGTGCCGTCGACGCGTTCGACGAAGTTCTTCCCCGCCTGACCCGGCTCGCCACCGGCGCCTCCGAACGGTGCGATGGCCCGGTTGTTCGACAGGATCGACGCGGTCATCGGCTCGAGAAAACGGACCCGACGCGTACCGCCGTTGCCGCCGCGCCAGCGGCCGGCGCCGCCCGAGCCGGCGCGGATCGCATAGCTGTCCAGCCGAACGGGAAAGCGGAACTCGAGCACCTCCGGGTCGGTCAGCCGCGAGTTGG
>JBFGOX010000493.1:0-2760 GCA_041565015.1 Burkholderiaceae bacterium | reverse complement strand
CATGCCGCTATCGAGGCCGGGCGGTGGAAGCGCGATACGTTCGGTCGCCATGGGCGGTGCGGCAAGTTCAGATTGCAGTCCTGCGATAGACGGCGCGCGCGCCGGGCCAGGCCTCGAGACCGACAACCCCTTGTGGCAGCGCCTCGTGGACGCCAAGCACCAGTGCGCTGCCAGGCCGCATGCGCGCCGCGATCCGATCGATGATCTCGCGCTGGATCGGCAGTGCATAGTAGGTCGCGATGACGTTGCGCAGGCACGCGAGGTCGAACGGGCCGTCGGGCATCCGCTCGCGCAGGTCCTGGCACAGGATTTCGCCGATCCGCAGTTCCGCGCGCACGCACAAGCCGCCTTCGCGCTTCTCGAACGCGGCGGCGCGCAGATCGGCCGGCAGCTCTTTGACGCTGCTCGCCGCATAGCAGCCGCGGCGCGCCCGCTCGATCAATTGCGTGTCGCCGTCGGTGGCGACGATGCGCAGTTCAAGCTGCGGCCAGGCGCGCTGCAACCGTTCGCGCCACAGTATGGCCAGCGTGTACGGCTCCTCGCCCGAGGCGCAGCCGGCGCTCCACGCGACGAGCGTCCTTCGCCCGGCCGCGCACGCCGAGGCGGCGAGCGCGGGCAGCACGTCGCGCGCGACCGAATCGAACACGCCACGGTCGCGCCAGAAGCGCGAGATCGGGATGCCCAGCAGCGCATCGAGCTCCGGCCATTCCTGCGGATGCGCTTCGAGCCAGGTGCGGTACGCGGCGAGATCGGGCAGCGCCAGCAGCCGCAGCCGGCGGTCGAGCCGCTTGCCGACGAGCCGCCGCACCTTGCGGTAACCGGCCCAGCGCCGGCCGAGCCGCGGCAGTGCCCATTGCAGGAACGCCGTGTTTTCGGCGTCTTTCACTAGGCCGGTCGCGCAGGCTGCGGTGCGCGCCCCGGCACCCTGCCGCTCACCGGATCCGCCGCGCCTCGACGTAAAAGCGCTTCTCGTCGGCTTCGCCCATCGAGAAGGTCTTTCGCGGCAGCGGGCCCTCGCGCACGACGCGCTCGAGCAATTCGCGCTTGCTCACCGTGCCGATGTGAAAACCGATGCAGCCGCCCTGCTGCGCCAGACGCTGCAACGTCTCGTCGCCGTGCACGTAGTCGACGTGGGTGGCGCCGCCGTCCTCGATGAGTTGATCGATGAAAGGCTGCAGCGTGCCGACCGCCAGCGACGACGGCGGATCGCTGAACTCGGCCGTCGCAAACCTTGCGCCGGGACCGACCAGCCCGGCAGCCTGCTTGCCCGCGGGCAGCTCGCCCAGGCGCGCGCGCATCGCCTCGCCGGAGGGCAGGTCGGTGAACGCGACCTTGTCGCCGAATGCCTTGCGCAACGCTTCGCGCAGGTCGACCTTGACCCCGAACAGCAGCCGGTGGATCGGTTCGAAGTCGAGCGCGGCATCGTGGATGTTGACGACCTCCACCAGCGCCCAGCGGCTCGGGTGATCCATTCCGGCCGTGGTCCTGATGCGATCCCAGATCGACTTGGCGGTGGCCAGCGAATGGTTGCCGTCGCCCATCGCGAACAGCATCGGCGGCGAGCCCTCGGGCAGGCCGTAGCGCTGCGCGTTGGCGGCGGGATCGGCCAGCGCCCGCAGCGCGCGCACCACCTGTTCGCCCTGGGCCGCATCCACCGCGTAGCCGGCCACGTGGCCGCCGCCGAGCATCAGCGCGGTGTCGTACAGTGGCGCCAGCGAGTCACGCTGCGCCGCCAGCGGCTCGATCACCGTGCCGTCACGGTCGTCGACCAGCACCAGGATATGCGGCAGCTCCAGTTCGGCTTCGCTGCGCACGGCGATGCGCGGCGCCAGGCGTTCGACCATCGTGCCTTCGGTCGGGCGGATCAGGCTGGTCGATGTTGCGCTGTAGTCGTAGCACTCGAGGTCGAGTTCGAGCATCAGCCCGCGCCGGATGCGATTGCCCAGCCGGCGCTCCACGTAGACGGCGCCGGCGTGCTCGACGAACAGGCCGTCGGCGAGATAGCGCTTCATCGCCCGCTGGATGGCGGCAATGCGCGCCGGCGCGTCAGCCTGCTCGAGGTAGACCTCGGGGAAGATCAGGTGCAGTGTCGACGGCGCGTCGCCGACCTCGGCGGCCACGCGTTGCCAGTATTCGGGCTCGGAGGTGTACTGGTCGCAGGCGATGACCGCCCACTTGCGCAGGTCGATGCCCGGACGCGGCAGCAGCAGCCGCGGCAGGCGGAATCCGGTCGGAGACGGTGATTCGGTGGCCATGGGCGATCGTCGAGGCTGACGCGCAGCAGAAGCGATGGCCGCATGGTAGCGGCCAGGCGCGAGATCACCGCTGGCCCTTCGCCGGCGCCCTGGTTACCCCCCGCTCAGCGCCTGCACGATGCACAGCTCATCGGCCTCTTTAAGCGGCCGCGCCAGGTCGAACGTCTGCGCGCCATTGACGAAGAAGCGGATGTGCCGGCGCATTCTTTCCTGTTCGTCGATCATGCGAAAGCGAATACCCGGAAACTGGCGCTCGAGATCGTCGAGCACTTCGCCCAGCGTGGCGCCGCTCGCCTCGACCCAAGTGCGCTCGGTATACGAACGCAGCGGGCTGGGGATCAGGACCTTCATCGTCGGCGCGCGCTGCTCCTATCGCAGTTCGCCCGCCTCGACGGCGTAGATCTCAGGCAAATGCCGTGCGATGCAGGTCCACTTTCGACCTTCGTCGCGGCTCGCCCACAGTTCGCCGCCGGTGGTGCCGAAGTACAGGCCCACCGGATCGAGT
>JBFGOX010000492.1:0-2778 GCA_041565015.1 Burkholderiaceae bacterium | reverse complement strand
TTGTTGCAGGTCGAGGTGCCATTGGTGGCGAAAAACGTCCGCTGGGCGCCGAACGCGCGTGCCGCGTATTCCTGCGCCTGCTTGATCGTGCCGACCGGTTCGAGCAGCGAGTCCAGGCCGCCGGAGGTGGCCGAAGTCTCGGCCAGGAACACGTTCAGGCCGTAGAACTGGCGCATGTCCTGGATCCAGTTCGACTTGACGATTGACTTGCCGCGCGAGATCGGCAGCGCGTGGAAGACACCGGTCGGCTGCTTGCTGTATTCGCGCAGCGCGGTGAAGAACGGCGTTTGATAGCGGGCCTCGATCCCGCGCAGGATGCTGAAGTTCAGCTCGGTGTAGTCCTCCTCCTGGTAGAAGACGCGCTGGAAGTTCTGCCCGAGCTTGCCGGCGATCTCCTCCACTGACACATCGGTGACCAGGTACAGATCCAGCTCGGGCCGCAGTTCGGAGATCTTGGCGCCGAGCAGCGGGCCGCGCTCGCTTTCCGAAAGCTTCTCGAGCTGCTGATCGCTCTGCTCGCCAAGCAGCCGGTGCAGCATGTCGAGCCGGTACTGCGAGCGGGTTGGAAAACCGTGGCGGATGATGCAGGCCTGAACGTTGAAGTTGATCAGTACCGCGATCAGCGCATCCTCAAAGCTCGGCACGACGACGATCTCGTAGACGAACTGGTCCTCGGCCCGCCGCATCTTCTTCAAGCCCACGCGCAGCGTCGCTTCCTCGCGCTCGCTCATCTGGTCGACGACCAGCACCTCGAAGTACGGCTTGGTGATCCGCTGCGGGCTGTCGCCGTCGTCGACGAGATCTTCGTCGTCAGCCTCGCCCTCAATGCCCTCCTCGAGCGTCAGCGCGATCTGGCGGTGGCGGTAACTGTGGCTGGTCAGTGCCCGCGTGATGCGTGCAACCAGTTCACGCACGGTTTCGAATTCGCCGTGCTCGAACATGGCGAGCAGCCGCTCGAAGCAGCTGCGGCCCGGAAACGCCCAGTAGCTTTCGATCGGCTGCAGCAGCGCCATCGTCTCGCCGATCTTGGCGCGCAGCGCTTCTCTGCCGGAACCCTCGCCGTCGCTCTCGACCAGGCGCGTCAAGTCGTCATTCAGGTTGGTCCAGCCGTCGCTGCGCAGCTGCCAGACGCTATGGTACGAATTCAGCGATACGCTGCTTTTCGCACGTCGCTCTTTCTTGGTCCGCTGGTTCATCGGCGGCTCCTCCTTGTGTCCGGGTGCGGCGCCGACGGCCTTGTGCCGCCGCCGCAGTTCAACGGGTCGTCAGTCCAGCTTGCGAGCCGCGTGCCGGCTTCTCCAGTGGACCGAGGCCGTTCAGGTAGGCCATCGTCGCAGGGTCGCGCTGATAGACGGGAAAATCGACCGGCCGCTCGCGAAAGCTTTTCAGCGGCTGCCCGAGCAGGCGCATGCCGGTGGCGCGCTGGCGGCGCACCTGGTCGAGATCGATCTCCACCGGCATCAGCTCGGGGCTGCCCGAGGCCTGGTGCAGCACCATGCCAGTCGGATCGACGATGATCGAGCGGCCGCTGCCGCCGTCGGCGAGCCCGTTGATGTCGAAGAAGAAGCACTGGTTGGCGATCGCATTGGCGCGCGCCAGCACCAGTTCGGCCTCGCGATCGAGCGTGTCGGTCAGCGACGGATGAAGGATCACTTCGGCGCCGAGCGCGGCCAGCTGCCGTGTCGTCTCCGGAAACCACATGTCGTAGCAGATCGTGACGCCGAAGCGGCCGACCTGCGGCACGTCGAAGACGACGAATTCGGTGCCGGCCTCGATATCGTGCTCATAAGGCCGAAACGGAAACATCTTGCGGTAGCGCGCAATCACGCTGCCTGACGGATCGATGACCGGCGCGGTGTTGAAGATCAGATCGCCGCGCCGCTCGAACAGCGACCCCGGCACCAGCCAGATCTTGTAGTACTCGGCCATCTTGCAGAACGCCTCCTCTGCCGGTCCCGGCAGTGGCTGCGCGTGCGTCGGCAGCGGACCGAAGGCGCAAAGCTCGCTGAAGACAACCATCTGCACGAAAGGGAAGCGGTGCATCAGGCGGCCGAGGCGCTGCCCCATCGCATCGATGTTCGAATACTCGATCGAGACCGGCATCTGGATGCCGGCTATGGCAAACGGTGTCATCTGACTCCCTCGGCAAACAACAGGGCCGGCAGCGCGCGACGGGCAGGGCGCCGTTGCGCAGCGCCGCCAGCCGCGGCCACAGTGCCGGAAACGGCGCGCAACCGCGTGGCCTCCGGCGCCCTTGTCAATCGCGAACGATCAGCACCGAGCGCGCAAAATGGCGCACGACATGCGCCGCGTTGGCGCCAAGCAGGTAGTCGCGGATGCCGGGCTTGTGCGCGGCCATCACGACCAGGTCGGCGCCGGTCTCCTCCGCGGCATTGAGGATTTCGCGATAGATGCTGCCCTGGCCGACGATCTGCTTGACCGCGGTTCCGGCGGGAACGTTCTTCTTCACCCACGCGCCGAGTTCCTCGGTCGCCTTCTCGTGCAGTTGCTGATTGACATCGGTGGGGAAGAACGGCGCCACCTGGGTGTTGACGTCGGGCGCCACGGTGATCACATGCAGCTTGGCGCCGGTGACCTTGGCGGTCTCCAGTGCCGCAGGCAGCGCCCGCGCCCAGCTGCCGGGCTCGTTCAGGTCGACCGAAAGCAGAATGTTCTTGAACATGATGGGTCCCTCTAGGTTGAAGCCGGCTGCGCGCGCGGCGCGGCGCGACGTCCGCGCGCGCGTAGCATCATGATGAACAGTCCGAGCAGCGCGAG
>JBFGOX010000491.1:0-2783 GCA_041565015.1 Burkholderiaceae bacterium | reverse complement strand
GATGATGCCGCCGAGGTTGCGCAGGCGCAGCTGGCGGGCGATCGCCTGCGCGGCCTCGAGATTGGTCTTGAACACCGTATCGTCGAAATTGCGCGTGCCGACGAAGCCGCCGGTGTTCACGTCGATGGTGGTCATCGCCTCGGTCTGGTCGATGATCAGGTAGCCGCCGCTCTTCAGTTCGACGCGGCGGCCCAGCGCGCGCTCGATCTCCTCGTCGATCTGGTACAGGTCGAACAGCGGCCGCTCGCCCGAGTAGTGGACCAGCTTGTCGATGACCTTCGGCACGTACTGGCGGCCGAATGCCTGCAGCGCGACGAAGTTCTCGCGCGAATCGACCTGGATCGAACTCGTCTCGTCGGTGGCGACATCGCGCAGCACGCGCTGCGCGAGCGACAGATCCTCGTAAAGCGGCGACGGCGCAGGCACCTGCCGCATCGCATCGCGAATCTGTCCCCAGCGCAGGCGCAGGTAGGCAATGTCGGCGGCGAGCTCCTCTTCACTGGCGTCCTCGGCGCTGGTGCGTACGATGTAGCCGCCGGTCTCGTCGGCGGGCACCAGGCGGGTCAGCGTCTCCCGCAGGTGCGCGCGTTCCGTTTCGCCCTCGATCCGTTGCGACACGCCGATATGCGGCTCCTGCGGCAGGTAAACGAGCATGCGGCCGGCGAGGCTCACCTGGGTCGACAGCCGGGCGCCCTTGGTGCCGATCGGATCCTTGACCACCTGGACCAGGATCGAGTCGCCTTCGCGGATCAACCGCTCGATCGGCGGCGGCCGCTCGCCGTTGTGCTGGCGGTGTTCCAGGATGTCGGCCACGTGCAGGAACGCGGCGCGCTCCAGCCCGATGTCGACGAACGCCGACTGCATGCCAGGCAGCACGCGCGCGACCTTGCCGAGGTAGATGTTGCTGACGATGCCGCGCGAGGCCGAACGCTCGACATGCAGTTCCTGCACGACGCCGGCGAGCATGACCGCGACCCGCGTTTCCTGCGGCGTGATGTTGATCAGGATGTCGTCCATTGAGCGAGGTGATGCCGCTGTGCGGCGATGACGAATGACGACGGGCTCGGCCCCTCAGCCACCTCCTCCCGCGCAGCGCGCATCATAGATGGCGCAGCCGTCGTCATGCGCGCGTGGGCGCGCTAAGGCAGATCGGCGATGCCGGCCTGCCGCAGCAGCTGGGCCGTCTCGAACAGCGGCAGGCCCATGACGCCGGAGTAGCTGCCCTCGAGGTGATCGATGAAGGTAGCGGCAAGCCCCTGGATCGCGTAGCCACCGGCCTTGTCGAACGGCTCGCCGCTGGCGCTGTAGCGTTCGACCTGGGCTTGCGAAAGGGCGGCGAACCGCACCTTCGAAACGGACTCCGCGCCGAACAGCCGGATGTGAGCACCCTGGCCGGTTGCCAGCGCCACGTAGGTGCGGACCTCGTGGGTGCGGCCGGCCAGGCGGCGGAGAAACGCCGCCGCTTGCTCCCGATCGGCCGGCTTGCCGAGCACGTCGCCGTCGACGATCACCACCGTATCGGCGGCCAGCACCGGATGCATCAGCATGTGCCTGAACGCCGCCACTTCGAGCCCGCGGCGCGCCTTGTGCGTCGCAATTCTTTCGACGAACGCGGCCGGGCTTTCACCGGCATGGGGTGTCTCGTCGACATCCGGTCCGCGCGAGGCCGACAGCCGCAGCAGCAGCGGTTCGAAACGGATGCCGATCTGCTTGAGCAGTTCGCGTCGACGGGCGCTGCGGGATGCGAGGTACAGGTCGGCCACTGATCACCCCTTTCGGTCAGGCGCGATGGTAAGGGTGTCCGACCAGGATTGCCCAGGCGCGGTAGAGCTGCTCGACCAGCACGACCCGGGCCAGCGCGTGCGGCAACGTCAGGCTCGACAGGCGCAGCACCAGCTGCGCGCTGCGCCTGAACTCCTCGGTCAGTCCGTCCGGACCGCCGATGACGAAGGCCGGCGAGTCGCCGTCATCGCGCCAGCGGCCGAGTCGTTCGGCGAAGCGTTCACTGGTCATGTCGCCTCCGCGCTCATCGAGCGCGATCGTGACACAGCCGGCCGGCACGGCCGCGCGCAGTCGCGCAGTTTCGGCCGCGCGGACGCGTTCGGCCATTCGGTCGGGCCGCGCCTCGGCCTTCAGTTCCCGGATGCTGACTGAAAAATCGGGCGGAAAGCGCTTGAGCAGATCGGCGATCGCCTCGTCGGCCCAGCGCGGCTGGCGCTGGCCGATGGCGACGATCGCGATCTTCATCCGCCCGGCCTGCGGTGCGTAGGCCCGTGCCGACGCGCCGAAACCTATGCTGCCGCGCGCCCGCGAACGGGCGCCGTCAGCTTCATGCGCACGGGCTTGCCGCCCCAGATCTCCTCGAGCGCGTAGTAGTCGCGCACGGCCGGCTGCATGATGTGCACGACCGCGTCGCCGAGATCAACGAGCACCCATTCGCCGACTTCGGTGCCCTCGACACTGATCACCTCGCCGCCGGCGTCCTTGACCTTCTCGACCACGCTCGAGGCCAATGCGCGCGTCTGCCGGTTCGAGGTGCCGCTGGCGACGATCACGCGATCGAACAGTTCGGTCAGCGTGGTGGTGTTGAAGACTCTGATGTCCTGCGCCTTGACGTCCTCCAGGGCGTCGACAACCAGGCGCTGCAGTCTGCGTATGTCCATCCGTCCTACGTGTTCGCCCGCGGTCGCCGCGCGCCGCCCATCGAAGGGGCAAAGAACCACCTTGGGGCGATCCAGCGGCAGTTGCTAGCGGTAAAGGTCATGAGCACGAATATAGTCCAG
>JBFGOX010000490.1:0-2789 GCA_041565015.1 Burkholderiaceae bacterium | reverse complement strand
GTTCGGCGCCGGGTACATTGGCACGTCGACCGGCCGGTACAGGTCGGGCAGTTCGTCGCCGAGGGCGATCTCGGGTCGCGGCAGCGTGATCGAGACGCGCCTCGACAGATGCAGGCCGCGCGGATCGTCGATGCGCACGTCGACGGCAACCGGTGGTGCCACCGCCGTCGGCGCGGCGAAGCTCGCCTCGTAACGCGAGAATTGATCGCGCCGCGCAGCCGGTTCGGTCAACCGATGCAGCACCATCAGGCCGCTGCCGTTCGGCAGCCAGGTCTGGCCCGACCCGCCGACGCGCAGCGGCGTAGCCAGCGGCAGGCGCGTGATCGCATCGATCGGCCGCAACGCAGCCCAGACGCGGCGCTCGACATCCTCGACGATCACGGCACGACCTCGGTCGGCACACTGTCGGTGAAGCGCAGGCGCTGCGCGACAACGTTGCGCGCCTCGTCCTGCTCGATGTCGAGCTGCAGCACGCGGGCCACGAACGGCGCCGACAGCCGGTACGACGGCGTGACCGCCTCCCAGATGCGCATCATGTCCTCGACGCTCATCTCGGCCGGCGCCAGCTGGATCAGTTCGTCGGCGCGCAGGCCGGCGTCGACGGTGGTCAGCACCGAGCGGTCAAGCACCGGCAGCCGGTACAGCTCGCGCATCGCCCACGCGAACAGCAGCAGTTCGTCGCCGGCGTTGTCGGCCCACACCGTCAGCAGCAGATGCACGTCGAGCGGCAGCGGCCGGTTGATGCGGCCGGGCCGCAGCGCGAACTCGCGGTTGCGCTGATGCTCGTTGACCAGCACGCGATACGGCCAGATCGTGACCCGGTTGCCGGCGCCCTGCGCGCGTTCGCGCATCAACTGGCCGGTGTTGATCGGCTCGAAAGTCGCCGCATGCGCGGTGCGCAGCTCGGCCGGGTAAGCGCGGTCCAGGTAGCGGGCGGTCCCGTCGGCCAGCGCGTGCAGGGCAAACACGTTGGCCATCAGAGGGGGCTTCGGCAAGGTGCCGATATGGGCGCGGCGACGTTCACGATGATGGGTTCACGCAAGGGCAATGCCAGCCCTGCACCGGACGCAAGTGGCTGATTTCCCGTCGCGGGCCCGTGCGCCGGGCCTGACCGGCCGGTCACCCCTGCGGGCGGCGACCGGCGTCATGTCGACGGTCAAGGCGGTGAGACAAAAAAAGCACAGCCCTGCACGCGTTTGTCACAGCGGTCCGCAGACCACGGTGCCGGCAACCCGCCCTTGTGCGCGACGCGCATTCGAGTTAATCGATTCGCTCGATCGGCGCCGCTGGCGGGCCCTCGCGCCGCGGGTTGGCGTCGTACCGCGTGCCGCAGAACGCCCCGTCGGCGAGGAATCGACTGCGGACGCGTAGTACCCTTCGCGCTCGATTCCCGCCTCAAGCTTTCGGAATGTTCGGCAAGTCGCGTCCCGTCGTCATCGATACCTACAGTTCTCGCCGCGCGCGGCCCAAGCTGCCCGCCTGGCTGGTCACCTTGCTCCTCGGCCTCGGCGGCGGCGCGGCGGCCGTCATCTATGTCCAGGAGCGGCATCTGCCCCCGCGGCTGTCGATGGACGCGTCGGCAACACTGCGCGAATCGTTCGAAACCGCCGACCGTGAACGGCAGCGGCTGCAGGCAGAACTCGCCGAGACATCGAAGATGCTCGACGCGGCGCTCGCCGACAAGAAGACCAGTGACGACCAGCTGGCGGCGGCCCGCAAGTCGACCGAGAGCCTGCGCGAACAGCTCGGCATGCTCGTCGAAGCACTGCCGCCGGATCCGCGCGGTGGCGCGATCGAGGTCCGCGCCGCGCGCTTCAGCAACGAGCGCGGCGCGCTCGCCTACGAGGTGGTGCTGACGCGTGAGAGCACGCGCGGCAAACCCTTCACCGGCGTGATGCAGTTCAGCGTCAGCGGTACGGCCGCAGGCGGCGCCGAGACCACGGTCGCGCTGCAGCCGATCGCCGTTTCGATCGGCCAGTTTCAGAGCCTCAGCGGCAGCCTGCCGCTGCCGGAAGGATTCGACCCGCGTCAGTCGACGATCCACGTCCGCGACAAGGTCGACGGCAAGGTGATGGGCATGCGCGTGATGTACGTGCGCTGAGAACGGGCGGTGGTGTCCAAGCGGCGGCGCCGCGCAAGGCGCCGATGCGCCGTGCCGCTGGAGGAACTTGCGCCGTTCAGCCGCGATCGCCGCGCACGTGCGTCAGTTCGCCGGCATCGTTCGGCGCCAGCCACTGCAGGTCGAACTCCTCGCCGGTAGCCGAACGCGGACGCTCGAGCTTCTGCGCCAGCAGCACGCGATCGCCGTCGGTGCGCACCATGATCACGCCGTAGACGGCGACGTTGCGCTCCTTGCGATCGAGCAGTTGATCGATTCGCCGCTCGATTGCAGCCCGTTCGCCCGGCGCGGCGCGCGTCAGCTCGTCGATCGCGGCGCGAATCTCGTCCTGGACCGCCCGCAGCGGCCGCGTGTACTCGCGCGTCGAGCGCGCCAGTTCGGTCGAGAAAATCAGCGGCCGCTCGCCGCGGCCGTGGCGGCCGAGCGCGCCCAGCGTATCGGGGCGCGGGTGGCAGTACGGCTCGTCGTCGCCGCTCGATATGACGGTCGCTGCGGCATTGATCGCGCGCAGGAAGTCGGCCGTGAAGTCGGCCGAACCATGGTAGCCTGCGCCTCGAAGCGAAGGGTGATTGGCTTAAACCACCAGTGATTGAGCCGGCTCGCTTCGTCTCGGCCTCGATGGATCTCCTTCAAGGCCTCTTCGGATCTTGCCAGCGCCGCCAGGGCGCTC
>JBFGOX010000489.1:0-2796 GCA_041565015.1 Burkholderiaceae bacterium | reverse complement strand
TCGGTCCCGGCGCACTACCACGCCACACTCGGCGCGATGACGCTGGCGCTGCTCGCCTGCGTGCTGTCGTGGCAGCGCCGTCGCATCGCGCCGAGGCTGCCATTGCTGTACGGTGCCGGCGCCGTGCTGCTGGTGGCGGGATTCGCGCTGGCGGGCGCCTACGGCGCGCCGCGCAAGTCGCTCGCCGTGCTGCCGGAGCCGCTTGGGACGCTCGGCATGACGCTGATGGGCATCGGTGCCGTCGCGATGATCGGTGCGGTGCTGTGGTTCGCCGCCGCCATCACGCGCGAACAGACCGCAGCGCCGACACCACGCCGCGCGACCGATCGCCGCTGGCAGGCTGCGCTAGCCACCGCCCTGGCGACAGCAGTGCTCGGCACGTCTCTGGCGTGGCTCGGCGTCGGTGGCGACAGCCGCAGCCCGACTGCGACCGATCACGTGCAACAGGCCGAAGTCCGGGTCCGCTTCGACCAGGGCGTGGTGATGCTGCATGCACGGCAGTACGCGCACGCGCTGACGGCTTTTCATCGCGTGCTGCAGATCGCGCCAACGATGCCCGAGGCGCACGTCAACATGGGTTACGCACTGATCGGCCTGGGTCGCACGCAGGAGGCCGGTGACTTCTTCGCCTCCGCGCTCGAATTGCGCAAGGAGCAGGTCAACGCCTACTACGGCCTTGCGGTGGCGCTCGACGCCGGCGGCGATCGTGCGGGCGCGATCGGCGCAATGCGCAGCTACGTGCATCTGGCGGCCGCGGACGATCCGTATCGTCGTCGCGCGCTTGCCGCGCTGTGGGAATGGGAAAGCGACGCCGGCGATCGGGGCGACGCCGCGAGCGGTGCGCGCGATCGATCCGCGACCGAGTCAGTGGATGCCCGCAGCGCTTCCCGGGGGCGGGAAGCGGTTCCCGACACCAAGGCGGATCGGCGCTGACGGGCGTGCCAATTCACCGCGAACGGGGCCTGTCGACACAGCGCACCGTGCTTGGGCCGGACGAAGTGCTGCGTGGCACGCGCGTTGCTTGACTGCAATGCAGAGCAATTGTCTGTCCTGTGGACGATGGTGGGAGTTTCCTTGCAGCGGCGGCCATTGGTGGCAACGCGGCGGCTCGACGGGACGCCTGCCGAGTTCTATGCGCTCGCGGGCGCGGCCCTGCCTTGGTGCGCGCTCGCGGCAGCGCTGCTGGCCGGTTCCGGCCTGTACGTCGCGTTGTTCCTCGCGCCGGCCGATCCGGTGTACGGAGTGGGCCAACGGATTGCCTTCATCCATTTGCCGGCGGTCTGCGCGTCGCTGCTGCTGTATGTCGCGATGGCGACTTCGGCCGCGCTCGCCCTGCTGCGTAATGGGCGATTGGCAGCGATGGTGGCTACCGGGATCGCGCCGACCGGCGCCATGATGTCCTTCCTCGCACTATGGACGGGATTGTTGTGGGGGCGGCTGATCTGGGGCAGCTGGTGGATCTGGGATGCACGGCTGGCCACCGGCTTGCTGGTGCTGGTTATTTACCTGGGCTGCATCGGACTGCATGCGGCGATCGACGATGCGCAACGCGCCGATCGTGCCGCGAGCGTTCTGGCATTGATCGGCATCGCCGTCTGGCCGCTCGTCTACGTTCCGATGGCCTGGGCCGATGGCTGGAATCCGGCGACCATGCCCGGTCTCGTGCCGGCGAAGCTGGACACCGGCACGTCGCTGGCTGCGACACTGCTGACCCTTGCCGCGTTGCTCGCCTACAGCCTCGCCGTAGCGCTGGCTCGCCTGCGCTCGATCATCCTCGAGCGCGACCGCGATGATGACTGGACGCGCCGCGTGCTCGGAGCGGATGGATGAGCTGGACCGACTGGGGCGAATTCGTCGCGATGGGCGGCCACGGCCTTTACGTATGGGGCGCGTACCTGGTCGCGCTTGTCGTGCTGCTGGTGGAGGTCATCCTGCTGATGCTCAGGGCACGCAACATCCGCCGGTTTCTCGGCGCTGCACACTGGCTCGACAGGCGTTCCCAGCCCTGAGCCGGCCGGTCGCCGCGCAAGCCGACTTCCCCCACGGCGTGTTCAACCGGCCGCACCGATATGGCCCGATCTGTGCTTTCTCACTAATGAGCACTAAGATGGCTTGGTGCGTGGAGCAAAGATGAAGAACGCGATGCGGTTCTCGACAACTGCGGCCCTGCTGTTCGGGCTGGCGATTGCATCGACTCCGGCGCTGGCGCGCGACGACCTTCAGAAGCTGACGGCCGAGGCGCGCGAAGCCGCGGATTCGCTGCTTGGCATGATCCGCGGCGAACTGGTGCGCGCGATGGAAACGAGCGGGCCGCTGCGCGGCATCATCGCCTGCAAGTACAGCGTGCCGGAAATTACCTCGAACGTGTCGCGGCAGAAAGGTTGGCGGGTCTCGCGGGTTTCGCTGAAACCGCGCAATCCGGCGCTCGGTGAGCCCGACGCCTGGGAACAGCGCGCCCTGATCAACTTCGAGCAGCGGCAGGCGCGCGGCGAACCGGCCAGTGCGCTTGAATATTCCGAGATCGTCAACGAGCCGGCGGGGCCAGCCTTCCGCTTCATTCGCGCGCTGACGCTGCAGCCGCTGTGCATGACTTGCCATGGCGACAATTTGACCGACGCAGTCAAGGCGCAACTGGACGTCGAGTATCCGTCCGATCGCGCCGTGGGCTACAAGCTCGGACAGGTGCGCGGCGCTATCACGATCAAGCGAGCGCTACGTTGAGCGCCGAGCTCAGCGTGGCGCGCTCGCGGGCGCGCTGCCGCTGAACTGATGGGCGGCCGGATGCCCTGAGGCCGC
>JBFGOX010000488.1:0-2815 GCA_041565015.1 Burkholderiaceae bacterium | reverse complement strand
GCACGGCTTCAACATCCACTACGGCCAGGTGCAGCCGCGCGAGGACCTCGACGTGATCATGGTGGCGCCGAAGGCGCCCGGCCACACCGTGCGCTCGACCTACGCCGGCGGCGGCGGCGTGCCGATGCTGATCGCCGTGCACCGCGACGCGTCGGGCCGGGCCCGCGACGTCGCGCTGTCGTACGCGGCGGCGATCGGCGGCGGCAAGGCGGGCGTGATCGAGACCAATTTCCGCGAGGAGACCGAGACCGATCTTTTCGGCGAGCAGGCGGTGCTGTGCGGCGGCTGCGTCGAACTGGTCAAGGCGGGTTTCGAAACGCTGGTCGACGCCGGCTATGCGCCCGAAATGGCCTACTTCGAGTGCCTGCACGAGCTGAAGCTGATCGTCGACCTGATGTACGAGGGCGGCATCGCCAACATGAACTACTCGATCTCGAACAATGCCGAGTACGGCGAGTACGTGACCGGGCCCGACATCGTCAACGCGCAGAGCAAGGCGGCGATGAAGCAGGCGCTCGAGCGCATCCAGACCGGCGAGTACGCCAAGAGCTTCATCCTCGAAAACCGTGCCGGCGCGCCGACGTTGCTGGCCCGCCGCCGGCTGATGGCCGAGCACGAGATCGAGAAGGTCGGCGAGAAGCTCAGAGCCATGATGCCGTGGATCAAGGCCAATCGGCTGGTCGACCGCAGCCGCAACTAGCCCGTCGCCGGTCGAGCGGGCGGGTCGCTCCCGTCCGCCGGTCCATGCGCTGCCGCGTTCGTGCACCAGGCCGGCCAAAGCGGTCCGGCGCGGCAGCGGCGCACCGGCGCGCGCGAGGTTTCTTATGAAAAGAGGCGGTTGGCGGCAGTCTCGCACCAGAGCCCGGAGTACACGATGCTGAAGGTCGGACGCCGGTTGGCGATTCTTTGGCTAGCGCTGCTGGCCGCCGCAGGCGGGGCGTGGGCACAGGTCACGCCGCCGCGTTTCGACGGTACGACGCTGTTGCTGACCGGTAGCGCCGAGATCGAAGTGGCGAACGACGAGGCGGTGGCGCAGTTCTATCTCGAGCAGCAGGACGTCGATCTGGCGCGGGCTCAGTCGTTGGTCAATCAGCGCGTGGCGGATGCCGTGGCGAAACTGAAGCACGCCGACCCCGGCGCACTGATCGAGACGGCCGGTTACAGCAGCTATCCCGTTTACCAGTCGGGCGCGCAGCGCAAGCTCGTCGGCTGGCGGATCCGGCAGGGCATTTCGATGCGCACGACCGACCTGGCAGCGCTGCCGCGCGCGGTGGCGGCGGCGCAGCAGCTGCTGGCGCTCGGCGGCATCGACTTCCGCCTGTCGCGTGCGGCGCGCGAAAAAGTCGAGGGCGAGCTGATCGCGCTGGCCATTGCCAACCTGAACGGAAAGGTCGCTGCCGCGGCGCGGGCGCTGAACGTTCCGGCGGACAAGGTCAGGCTCGAGGAACTGAACTTCGGTGTGGCACCACCGCCGCCGATGCCGCTGACCACACGCGCGCGCCCGGAGATGATGATGAGCGCGCAGCAGGTCGAGGAGCCGCGCTTCGAGGCCGGCCGCTCGCTGCAGCAGCTGACCGTCACCGCCCGGGCACGACTGCCCGCGCCGTAACGGCGCGCGAGTGTTGCGGATACCATAGCGCCTGCATGTGATCAGGCGCTTCGATGTCCGGATATCCGCACCCCATCATCGCCCGCGAGGGCTGGCCGTTCGTGTTCGCGTCGCTGGCCGCCGCCGTCATCGTCTGGGTGCTGGCAGGGTTCCTGTGGTCAGTGCCACTTTGGCTCATCGTCGTCTTCGTGGTGCAGTTCTTCCGCGACCCGCCGCGGTTGGTGCCGCAGCAGGCCAACGCGGTGCTGGCGCCGGCCGACGGCCGCATCGTCAAGGTCGACAAGGCGCGCGATCCGTACACCGAGCGCGAGTCACTGCTGATCAGCGTGTTCATGAACGTGTTCAACGTCCACTCGAACCGCTCGCCGGTCGACGGCACGGTCGAGCGCGTCGACTACGCGCGCGGCAAGTTCATCAATGCCGATCTCGACAAGGCCTCGACCGAGAACGAGCGCAACGCGATGGTGGTCAAACTCGACGGCGAGCGGATCACCGTCGTGCAGGTGGCCGGCCTGATCGCGCGGCGCATCCTGTGCTACGTGAAGGCCGGTGACCGCCTGGCGCGCGGCCAGCGCTACGGCTTCATCCGCTTCGGCTCGCGTGTCGATGTGTACCTGCCGCTGACGGCGCGACCGCGCGTGGCCGTCGGCGACAAGGTCGCCGCGACGAGCACGATCCTGGCCGAACTCTGATGGCGATGCGCTTCCGTCGCCGCAAAGCGCGACCCTTCGGCCGGGCGGCGTTGCCGGTAGTCGAGGACGTCGGTCGCCCGAAGCTGCGCCGGCGCGGCATCTACCTGCTGCCGAATCTCTTCACGATGGCGGCGCTGTTCGCCGGCTTCTTCGCCATCGTGCAGGCGATGAACCAGCGCTTCGAGGCGGCGGCGATCGCCATCTTCGTCGCCATGGTGCTCGACGGGATGGACGGCCGCGTGGCGCGGCTGACCAACACGCAGAGCGCCTTCGGCGAGCAGCTCGATTCGCTGTCCGACATGACCTCGTTCGGCGTGGCGCCGGCGCTCGTGATGTACGAATGGATCCTCAGCGACCTCGGCCGCTGGGGCTGGGCCGGGGCGTTCGTCTACTGCGCCTGCGCGGCGGCGCGGCTGGCCCGCTTCAATGCCAACCTCGGCGTGGTCGACAAGCGGTTCTTCCAGGGGCTGCCGAGCCCGGCGGTGGCGGCGCTGATCGCCGGCTTCGTCTGGCT
>JBFGOX010000487.1:0-2845 GCA_041565015.1 Burkholderiaceae bacterium | reverse complement strand
TTCGCCGACCCCGATTGGCCGTTAGCAAAGCAGCGCCGCTCAACGGGCCGGCTCTGCACTGATGCCGGTCCGCAACAGCGCCGATCAGGCGATGGCGAACGTCACGTCGACGTTGCCGCGCATCGCGTTCGAGTACGGGCAAATCTCGTGCGCAGCGGCCACGATCGGCTCCAGTTCGCCGCGTTGCATGCCCGGCACGGAGACGCTCATCGACACTGCGATGCCGTACGCACCCGCTTTGCCCACCATGGCGCCGATGCTGACGTCCGCCTTGATCGTCGGATCCGCCGGCAGCCTGAGCTTCCGGCTGGCAGCGACCGCCTTGATCGCGCCGATGAAACAGGCCGAGTAACCGGCGGCAAACAACTGCTCGGGATTGGTGCCGGGGCCGCCGGCGCCGCCGAGTTCCTTCGGCGTCGACAGCGCAAGCTTCATCTTGCCGTCGGACGATTCGGTTGAGCCGGTGCGGCCGCCGGTCGTGGTCGTGGTCGCCGTGTAAAGCGCTTTTTCGATCGCCATCGAAGTTCCTTCTGGTTCATGCGCACCCGGACGACCTGCCCGAGTTGCGCGGCACGATTCCTAAGGCACGGACGGTAGGAGCCGCCGCCGCCAGCGTCCAATTTGTTGTTCCTCTGGTGGCGATATGGCCCGCCTATCGGGCGGCGTAAAGTCGCGCCAAAGCAGGCCAACATGACGAGCGAAGACACCGTCCCCAAGCGCATCCTGCCGGCGATCGTGCTGTCGCAACTGGCCGGCACGTCGCTGTGGTTTGCGATCAACGCGGTGATGCCCGACCTGCAGCGCGACTGGCAACTGCCGGCCGCGGCGGTCGGCACGCTGACCTCCGCCGTGCAGTTCGGCTTCATCAGCGGCACGCTGGTGTTTGCGGTGCTGACGATCGCCGACCGCTTCTCGCCGCGGCAGGTCTTCCTGTTGTGCGCGCTCGCCGGCGCCAGCTGCAACGCGGCCGGCGCATTGCTCGACGGGCAGTTCGAGGGCCTGCTGGCGCTGCGCTTTGCCACCGGCTTTTTCCTCGCCGGCATCTATCCGGTCGGCATGAAGATCGCGGCCGGCTGGTACACGCGCGGGCTCGGCGCCGCGCTGGGCCTGCTGGTCGGCGCGCTGGTCGTCGGCACCGCCGCGCCGCACGGGCTGCGCGCGCTCGGCGCGCACTGGCCGTGGCAGACGGTGATGTGGTCGGTCTCGGCGATCGCGGCCGCCGGCGGCGTGCTGATGTATGCGCTGGTGCCCGACAGCCCGTCAGCGCCGCGCGCGGCGCGAATCCGGCCGCAGGCGCTGGCCGTCATCTGGACCGATCGCAAGGTGCGCGCCTCGGCCTTCGGCTATTTCGGCCACATGTGGGAGCTGTACACGTTCTGGGTGCTGGTGCCGCTGATTGTCGCGACAAGGCTGGCCGACGTGCAGATCTCCGCAGCGGCGTTCGCGATCATCGGCGTGGGATTTTTCGGCTGCGCAATCGGCGGGCTGATAGCCCGGCGCGCCGGCAGCGCGAAGGTCGCCGCGGCCCAGCTGGCCGCAAGCGGGCTGTGCTGCGTGCTGGCGCCGCTGCTGCTCACTGCGCCGCTGCCGATCTTCGCGGCGTGGCTGCTGATCTGGGGCGTCACGGTAGTCGGCGACTCGCCGCAGTTCTCGACGCTGACGGCACTGAATTCACCGCGCGACGCCGTGGGCAGCGTGCTCACCTTCGTCAACTGCATCGGCTTCGCGATCACCATCGTCAGCATCGAGCTGTTCACGCGCCTGGCACAGCACTGGCCGCTGGCGATGCTGCTGCCGTGGCTGGCGATCGGACCGGCGCTGGGCCTGCGCGCGCTGGCGCCGCTGCTCCGCAACGAACGTTAGACAGCGCGATTGCGCCGCTGCCCGACGCCCGGGCCCGTACGTGACGCGCTATTCGGCGATTACCGTTGAGCTGTAGTTCGGATCGGCGCCGATCTCGTCGGCCGTGAACGGCACCTTGATCCAGTCCTTGCTCGAAAAGCGCAGCGTCTGGTCCGCATAATTCAGCGACGCGGCATCGGTCGAGTTCGAGTAGGACAGAAACGCGCCGACCTTCGGCCCCGCGTCGTCCCAGGTCACCGTCTGGACGTAGCTGGTTCCGTAGCTGACCGCGCGGCCGCCGGGCAGCCGGCTGCCCACCGGCGCGCTGCGGATTGCGTTGTAATTGCCGAGGCTGCCGTCGGCGCCGTGAATCGGGATCGGAATGCTCTTCGTCGCGACCTGGATCTCGTACCACGGCCGGTCGATCGGGATGCCGGCGGCAGCCTGCTGGATGACGGCGCGCCCGAGCGCATCGCGCAATGCGCTGGTCACGGCAGGATTGTTCGTCACGACGCCGCGCGGCGTGTTCACCGGGTCGGCTGGATTGAATGCCGTCGCCCACAGGCCGGGGATCGAGCGGGCACGCGTCCAGAACGCCTCGAACAGCGGCACGCCGATGCTCGTCAGTTCCGACCGCCGATCCCAGGCGCCGAGCACCGCGCAGGCACGTGTCAGATCGACGGCCTGTCCGTCGACGGTGTGCGACGGATTGCCCGCGCACATCGCGGTCAGCGCATCGGCCAGGGCCGCTTCGGCGTAGTACACGCGATTGGCCAGAACGAGCTCGCGCAGGCTGTCGATGCTGAACTTGTTGCCCGGTCGGCCGTCGGCACCGGCCAGTCGCGCGATGGCCTGCACCAGGCCGACGCGCGTGCGGCCGTTCTGCTCATAGCTGTCGCGACTGATGATGTTCGCGTATCCGGCGAGCGGCGCCGCCGGGTTGGTCAGCCAGGCACTGTCGTTGGCGTTGTGCACGAAATCCCTGCGCATCATCGTCGGCAGG
>JBFGOX010000486.1:0-2871 GCA_041565015.1 Burkholderiaceae bacterium | reverse complement strand
GGCGGCGCGCTCGATTGCGTGCTGCGTCACAAGTTGACGGTGATCGGCGCGACCAATGGTCAACGGGTGCCGGAGGACTGGATCGCCGCCAACGCTCGCGACCTCGCCGAGACCGCGCTGAAACCGGGGCATGCGACGTTCGTTCTGGCCGAAGCAGAGGCCGCGCTGCTGGCAGCGCAGGCCAAGCGGGCCGGTGTCGCGGTGGCGCAGTGACCAGTTCAATGAGCAAGGACTTGCCCAGCCGATGATGGAAACCGTAATGGATCGGCCGTCGTCGGTCGGCCGCAGCGAGGACCAGGCAGCCGGGCTGCGTCGGCTATTCGGGCCGAAGGCGCCGCGCCTGCTGCCGGTGTTTTCGGGCGGCGCCGGCAGTGATGAGACGCCTTGGTTGGCGCGTCTGGGCGAGGCCTTTGCGCGCGCCGGGCAGAGGACCTTGCTGGTCGACGCGTCGCGTGCGCAGATCGCAGCCCGTTTCGGTTTGCGGGCGCGCTATGACCTGTTGCATGCCCTTGACGGCGATTGCGCCGCGGCCGACGTGATGCTCAAAGCGGCGCCCGGTCTTGTCATCGTGCCCGCTGCGCGCGCCTGTGGGCGAGCGGTAGACGCAGGCAACTGCCTGCCGGCGATGCTTTCGCCGTTGCTGACTTTGGACCAGGAACTCGTCCTGCTGCTGCTGCCTGTGGGCAACGCGCAACTTGTCCCAGGCGGCGACGTGCTGGTGCCGGTGCTACCGACGCGTGAGTCGGTCACTGCCGCCGCTTCACAGATCGGCGAAGCGTCAAGCCGCCGAGGAACGCTGACTTTTCGCTTGCTTTTTCTGGGTATGGAAAAAGCGGCCGCCGATACGCTGGGTTCACGTATGGGTGATTCGATCGGCATCCGGTCGGGGGTGACGCTACGACTCGGCGCAGTGGCGCCGACCCCTTGCGATCTCGACCAAGTCGTCGCGGCGAGCAGCGAGTTTGAACTGACGCGCATCGCCGTCGCGACGCGGCAGGCCGAAGCTGGAGTGAGCAGGTGAAGCAAGACGCTTTTGTGTACACGGACAAGGGCACGCTGCCCAAGGGCGATTACGCGCGCGCATACGCCCCGCTCGTGCGCAAGCTGGCGCATCAGATGATTGCCCGGCTGCCGGCCAACGTCGAACTCGACGACATGGTCCAGGCCGGAATGATCGGGCTCATGGATGCGGTGGCGCGCTTCGAGCAGTCGCAGGGCGTTGCCTTCGAGGTATATGCGGCCAACCGCATCCGCGGCGCGATGCTTGATGAATTGCGTGCGAACGACTGGTTGCCGCGGTCGGCTCGCAAGAGCCAGCGCGACATCGAGAATGCGGTGCACCGGCTCCAGGGACGCATCAAGCGCGCCCCAACCGAGGCCGAAATTGCCCGTGAACTCAGCGTGTCTTTGAACGAGTACCAGCAGATGCTGACGGACGCGCGCGGCGCGCAACTGCTGTACTTCGATGATCTTGGCGGCGGGGCCGACGACGAGGACTACCTGGAGCGGCACGTGGCCGACGAGCGCGCTGACCCGTCGGCAATCTTGCGCGACAAGCGGTTTCATGGCGCGCTGGTCGATGCGATCGATCAGTTGCCCGAACGCGAGAAGCTGCTGATGGGCTTGTATTACGAGCAGGACATGAACCTGAAGGAGATCGGCGCCGTGCTGGGCGTGACCGAGTCACGCGTGTGCCAGCTGCATAGCCAGGCGGTGGCAAGGCTGAGGGCGAAGCTGAAGAGCTGGTAGCCGCTATCGAGTTCGCCTGACGGGACTGCGACTCATCCTGGCCAGGGTCTGCGGGCAAGACCCAAAAGTCCGGGTCGGTTACGGCAGGACGCGCTCGACGAGGTGCGCGATCCCGGCGACAGGAAGCGCGGCTACCGCATATCGGGGGGGAGTAACGGCCGGCCAGTTAGCTCGGCGATGGCAAAAAAAAACCGGGCAGCGCCCGGTTTTTCTGGTTCGACCTAGGTCAGATCAGAGCCGCGTCGCCCATCCCGCCGCCAACTTGCGCCAGCTCAGCGACTGTAAGTTCTTGAACTTCAATGGCAACGGTTTCGACAACTGCGGTTTCCATGGCTGATCCCCTGCTCGGTGTGGTGACTGTTCACTATCGGTCACTACTGAACCGTGACCTTAAGTAGAAGTCTCTCGCGTGTGAGAGCAAGCGCTCAGCTGCAGCTAGCCCGAAAAGGCGATAGCCTCTATGCAGTATAAGTAGCATAAACGCGGTATGGGCGCTGCACTTCCAATGATCAAGTCGAACCCGCTGCTGGCGGCCGATAGTGTCGAGGCGGCGCGACTCCAGGCCGAATGGCGCGTCTGGCTGGGCCAGCACCTGGCCGTGGCCAGCGATGAAGCCGCCAACGGCTTCGAAGAGATTCACCAACATCTTGCCGACCTTCCGACCGAGGCCCTCAATTCAGACGGCGTCGAGTGCCTGCTGCTGATTGCGCATCGGCATTACAACGGGGCTCGCGCTCAGGAAGGGGCGCAACCTGCGGCGCAGGCGCTCGCCGCAGCTCGCGAAGTTGCGGACCTGAGCCTGCTGCGGAAGGCCGCATCGTTTTACGGCGTCATGAACGGCGAATCCGGCAACCTGCCGACGGCCGTGGAGAGCTATGCGGAGGCGCTCGATATTGCCTTGGCGCTCGGCGATGAAACGGCGCAGGCCGCAGTCTGGAACAACCTCGGACTTGCACTGCAATACGCCGGGCAGTATGCAGACGCCGTTCGTTGCTATGACCGTGCCATCGCTGCGGCCGGCGAAGACTCGGCAGGTCGAATGGTCGCCGGGCTTGCTCTGACCAACAGTGCGCTCGCCTGCCTGCGCGTGCACGATCTGCGGCAAGGGGTCGCCGCAGCGCG
>JBFGOX010000485.1:0-2871 GCA_041565015.1 Burkholderiaceae bacterium | reverse complement strand
GTTCGAACTGGTGATCAACATGAAGGCGGCGAAGTCGCTTGGCATCGAGGTGCCGCGGTCCATGCTGCAGCGCGCCGACCGGCTGATCGATTGAGCCGCCGGCAGTGCGTGTGGGTCCGCCAGGGCGTGTTTTTCTGTGCCCGTGCCACCGAGCGCGGTGGCCCGCCGGGGCAGCGGCAGCAACGCCCATCGGCAGCAGGATCCCCGATGGCGGGCCGCGCGAACGGCCGGCAGGGTCGTCCCACGCTGGCGCCCGATCAATGGCAGCTTGCGGGTTCGCTCTAGCGTCAACTGCAACCGTCGGGTCGGGATGCGGTGATGGCTAACAAGCAGTCCTCCCGCCGGATCGAGATCAACCGGGCGCCGGTGCTCACGCTGTGGGCAGTGGTGGTCGCCGAGCGGCTCGGCTTCGCGCGCGACGAGGCACTGACGATGGGCCGCGTCGTCGCCGGGCTGAACGCCTACGCGAAAGGCAAGTCGTTGGGACTGTTCAAGCCGGCACCGGAAGAAGTCCGGCGCGAACGCAAGCGCCTCGCGGACGGCGCGCAGATGCACGTCGACCTGCTGCATCGCGCGGTGCCCGTTCAGCAGGCCGCCGACGGACTGCGCGCGGTCGCGAAAGGCAAGCCGATCGCGCCGGAAAGCGTGCAACGCTACCTCGAGAGCAAGTTCGGCGATGACCTGGCTGCGGTCGAGCAGGCGATGCAGGCGCTGGCGCGTTCGCTGCCGGTCGATGATCTCGCTGCCTCGGCGTACCGGCTTTACGAAGCGTTCCGTCCGCAGGTGCCGGCCGGCGTGCGCGGCTGGGGCGCGGCCGGCGTGCTCGATCTGCAGCGCATCCGCTCGGCCTCGCAGCAGGACGCCGGAGCGGCGGATTGAGCGGTTGGCGGCGCGGCGTCCGGCAGCGAGGATCGTGATGCTTGCAGTCGACGGCGCACACGGCGAAGGCGGCGGCCAACTGGTTCGCACCGCGGTGGCGCTGGCGGCGATCCGGGGCACGCCGATCCGCATCGAGCGCGTGCGCGCACTGCGGCGCAATCCCGGGCTGGCGCCACAGCACCTGGCGGCAGTGCGTGCCGTGGCGGCGATGTGCAATGCGCGCTGTGACGGCGTCGAGCTGCGGTCGACCGCGTTTTCGTTTTCGCCGCAACGCCTGCGCGGCGGCGAGTGGTCGGTTGAAGTCGGCACGGCCGGCAGCGTTGCGCTGGTGCTGCAGGCCATGCTGCCGGTGGCGGTGGCAAGCGGCGAGTATTGCCGCATCGTCGTTCGCGGCGGCACCGACGTACGCGCGGCGCCGCCGGCCGACTACCTGCGCCTCGTCGTGCTGCCGCTGCTGGAAAAGATGGGCGTGCGCGCTGCAGTCGCGATCGCCCGCCGCGGTTATTACCCACAGGGCGGCGGCGAGGTGCGGCTCGAGCTTGCACCGGTGCCGCGGCTGCAGCCATTCGTTGTCGACGCGCCCGGCGCAATCGGAGCAGTCGAGATCCACGCTCATGTCACGCAGCTTGCACGCGGGATCGGCCAGCGCATGATTCGCGCGGCGATGGCCGCATTGTCGCCGGCGCTTACAGTCGATTCGCGCCTGGATGAACGGGCGATCAATGGCGCCTCGGGCGCTGGCGGTGCGATCGTGCTGCGCGCATGCACCGCGGCGACGGTTCTCGGTGCGGCGCGTGTGGCCGAACGCGGCGTGCCGGCTGAACGGCTCGGCGAATCGGCGGCCGTCGAACTGTGCCGCGACCTGCGTGGCGGCGCGAGCCTTGATGTTCATGCGACCGACCAGATGCTGGTCTTCTTCGCGCTTGCCTGCGGCCGATCGAGTTTCCGCAGCCGCGAACTGTCGGCCCATGCGCATACCGCCATGTGGTTGCTAGAGCGCGTTGCCGGTACGCGTTTTTCCGTCACCCGCGAGGAGGCGGGCGTGCGCGTGAACGTCGATCCGTGAACGCTGGCCGGCGCGCCAGGCGCCGGCGCGCATTGATCTTTTTTGCGGCCGCGGCCGGCGCACAACGTGCCGCCGATATTCGCAACGGCCGACGCGTTCCTGTACTGATCATTCAATCGCCTTCGGCGTATCTTTGCTGTACACGCCAGCGACGCTGCAAACGCGGAACAGCAGGGCCGACCGCCGGCGCACAACGGCCCGAATTGTTTTCCTCCCTACGACTGCCGCTTGAAAGAGGCGCACGTTGCGCGGCATCGGCTTCACCGTCGATTGTTCCGATGCCGTGGCGGCGGGCAGCGACGAGGCAGGATTCTCGTTTGTCGCCTTCCCGTCGCGGTCGCTCGCCTGGCGTTTCAATCTGTCCGGCTACGGCAGTCGCGCGCTGCTGCGTGCCGCGGACGGGTCTTTGTGGCTGCTGGGCACGCCGCACCTGGCCGCCTTCACGCTTGCGCATCTGGCGGCGGCCAATGCACGAATCTGCAGGCGGCCGGCAACCGGGTGCGCCGACATCGCCGCGGATTTGTCCAGTGAATTCCAGGATTTCTCGGTATCGGTGAGCGCACCGCGTACGCTGGACGCGCGCGAGCTGTGGGATATCGATCGATTCGGCGATGTGCTGCTCGACGAAACGGCACGCCGATGCGGGCAGCGGCCGAGCCGCTCCGAGGCGGCGCCGTCGCTGCAGCTGCTTCGGCAGCGGCTCCATGCCGCGCTCACGGCTGCAGTGAGCGATTTCGTCGCCAAACTGGACAGCGAGATCGTGAGCCTGGCGTCTCAGCGTCAGTTCGACGCCCGCATCTACAACTGGCTGCTGGGCGGCGCGGTCGAGCGGCGCCGGCAATTCGCGCGCGCTTTCCCGCTTTTGTTGCCGTTCGCGCTCGCGGGGCACCGGCAGGCGGCCGAGTTGCACCGCATCGTCGATCGAG
>JBFGOX010000484.1:0-2882 GCA_041565015.1 Burkholderiaceae bacterium | reverse complement strand
TTCGTCCGCGAGCAAGCGCCGCAGGCGCGCGGCGATCGGTCACGCCGCCGTCATCCCCGCGCAGGCGGGGATCCAGGTTTTTCCCTTTTCGTCCGCGAGCAAGCGCCGCAGGCGCGCGGCGATCGGCGACGACGCGGTCATCGCCGCCCGACGCCGAAAGCATTCGGCGGCAGGCTGCCGTGGGAATGGGAGTCCGGTCTTGCCAGCGAGCGCGGATCGCGGCCACCACCTCGACGGCGCCTGCGTTCGGCCGCCTTCCGGTTCTCGGTGAGCGCCACGCGCCAATTCCCCGCATGACCCGCGCCAGCCGCCTGCGCGGGTTTGCCCCGGTCATCGATCGGCGGACCGAGACGCTCTTGCTGGGCAGCTTTCCCAGCGAGGCGTCGCTGGCGGCCGGCCAGTACTACGCGCACCCGCGCAACCAGTTCTGGCGCCTGCTCGGTGCGCTGCTCGACGAGCCGCTGGCGGAACTGCCCTACGAATGCCGATGCCGGCGCGTGCTGGCGCACCGTGTGGGCATCTGGGACGTGCTCGACGCCTGCCGCCGCGTCGGCAGCCTCGATACCCGCATTCGCGATGCGCAGCCGAACGACTTCGCGGCGCTGCGCCGGCGGGCACCGCATCTGAAGCGGGTGCTGTTCAACGGCGGCACGGCGGGGCGCTTCGCGCGCCGATTCGCTGCCGCCGGTTTTGCCACGGCGATTCTCCCCTCGAGCAGCCCGGCACACGCCGCGCGAAGCTTCGAGCAGAAACTTGCGCTTTGGCGAACCGCTTTCAGGACCACGGCGTGAGCCGAGGCGGATCCGGTCGAGCCGTGCGCCGTCCGCGCCGGCTGTCGCCGCAGATCACGCTGTCTGAAGAGGACGGCGTTCGCTATCTGCATTTCGGCACCGAATGGGTGCAGGGGGCGATGCGCGTGCGCCGCCCGTGGTCGATCGTGCTCGAATACCAGCAGCAGATGATGGCGCCGCTGCTGTTCCTGCCGGCGCCGGCGCGGGTGCTGCAACTCGGGCTCGGCGCTGCGGCGTTGACCCGGTTCTGTTACCGGCACCTGGAGGCGGAAATCTGCGTCGTCGAGGTCAGCGACGAAGTCCTCGCAACGGCGCGGCGGTGGTTCGCGTTGCCGGACGACGATGAACGGCTCCATGTGATCGTTGACGATGCCCGCAACGTCGTCGCGCATCCTCGGCTGCGGGCGAGCGTCGACTGGCTGCAGGTCGATCTGTACGACCGGGCCGCGCGCGGGCCGGTACTCGATGATCCGGCTTTCTATCTTGCCTGCCGCCGGGCGCTTCGCGATCCGGGCGTCGCCGTGTTCAACCTGTTCGGCCGAGGGTTCGAGGCCAGCTTCGCCCGCATCGCCGCCGCGTTCGGAGGCCGCGCGCTGGTTCTGCCCGAGGCCGATGCCGGCAATCGGGTCGTGCTGGCGTTCTCCGGTCCACCGTTGAGCGTGGGCTGGCCCGACCTTTATGCGCGCGCGCGCGAAACTGAACTCCGCGTCGGTCTGCCAGCTCGCAAATGGGTCTCGGGGCTGCGTTCCCAGTCGGGCACGGATCGTCGCCTGGAGGTCTGATCGACCGTCATGCCTCACTCCAGGCTGCGCCGTACCGGCGCGCCCGCGGCTTTCTCCCATAGTCTTAAGCATAATGCGGGCATTGACAGTGCCGGTTCGACCGATAGATTCGGCGTGCGCGGCCGCGTCGGCCACCGTGCACGGGCCGGCGTTGACGGCGAACGGCGTTTAACCGATGACCTCCGAAAAGATCTCGCTCCCTACGCTTTCCGTCCAGCAGTCGACCGAACTGCTGCGCACCGGCCTGGCGGTGGTCGGCGAGCAACTCGTCTCGGCGCTACCTGGCATGTTTGCGCCGGCGATCGAGTATCTGGCGTCGAAGCTCGAATCGGACGTCGGTGCGCCCGCCGCGCGGCGGTTCCTGTCGGCCCGTCGTGACGATCTGCGCCGTGGCTTTGCTGCACGCCTGAAGGAGGAGCAGGACGAAGCGCTCGGTCGTCTGGTCAAGCGCGACAAGGCCGCCGGCGCAGCGACGAAGAAGATCAGCGCCGATTCGTTGACGCTGATGGAAGACGATGCGATGGCCTCGGTCGACGCGGTCTCCAAGGTGGCGCGGCGCATGCAGGGTCCGCTGGAACTCTCGCTGCGCGAGGTGCATCTGATCGTCGGCCACCTGGCCGGCCGGGAAAGCATTCGAATCGGCGACGATCCCTTTGCCCCCGACGTTGTCGTCAAGGCGCTGCTCGAATCGGCGCGCAAGCTGGAACTCGAAGCCAGCGGCTGGGCATCGCTGCTCGCCGCCTTCGAGCGGCCGCTCGGCGAAGAACTGTCGCGGAGTTACCAGAAGCTGCTCGAGCACTTTCGCAGGCATCGAATCGTCGCCGCCGAAATCCGCCGTGAAATCGCCGCTCGGCAGGCGCTGGGCCGGCCGACGTTGAACCCGGTGACGAAGGCGCCGAGCACGACCGGTGACTTCTCCTCCGGCTTCGACGCCGTGACCAAGAACCCGGCGGCGCAGCGGCTCGCCTGGATGGACGAAGCGCCGCGCGTGCAGCCGCCGGCACCGTCGGCGGCCGGTGGCGCTGCTGCAAAGGGCGGGGGCGGCGGAGGCTCTGCAGCCGGGGCGCTCACGGTGCCGGCATCGCTGGTCGCCGATGTCAAGACGTCGCTGGACAACATCATGGCGCGGATGAGCGCCGATGTCCGCGGCACGCCGGTCCCGGGGACGCTTCCTGCAGTCGGCAAGCCGCCGGCGGACCTGCTGGATGCCATCAATGAAATGCAGCAGGTCGGCGCGCGTAGCGCGGCGGCGATGCCTGGACCGGCGGTAGGCCCGGCGATTGGTGCCGCCGGCGTTGACCAGGGCGCC
>JBFGOX010000483.1:0-2892 GCA_041565015.1 Burkholderiaceae bacterium | reverse complement strand
GGCGCAAAGCCGGCCAGCGGACCGTCGGTATGCGCATATCCGCTGGCCCGCCACGGAAAGCCGGTCAGCAGCACGCCGCGCAGCCATTCGGCTGCGGCCCATGCTGCGGGAAGCAGCAGCGCACGCAGCGCAGCCGACGCCGAAAGGCGCGTCCCCAGCCACAGCGCGAGCGCCGGATACAGCGCGAGAAATGCGCAGAAACCGGCGGTGGCGAGCGCTGCCAGCGGCGCCGGCATCTCGCCGTAGACGTGCATGCTGACAAAGACCCAGGAGACGCCGAGGCCGAACCAGCCCATCCCGAACGCGAAGCCGGCGATCGCCGCCTCGCGAGGCCGCTCGATCCCGATGACGAGGGCGAACAGCGCGGCGAGCGCGACCCATTGCAGCCACGGCAGCTGCCACGGTGCGAACGCAAAGGCATGGACGACCCCGAGTGCCGCGCAAAGCGCGGTACGAAACGGCACCGCGCGCTTGATCGCGGCAAAGGCAGCAGGGTTGGCTTGGAGCGACACGGGCGCGGCCGTCTATCGAGGCGCGCGCAGTCTAACCAGCCAGGCAGCGGCCTTGCACGAGGAGGATTCGGGGGCGGCCCGCTGCTCGCGCCGCGATCTCAGCGGTGCGGGCCGATCCGCGCCAGCATCCGCGACGACAGCCGTCGCGGGGCCTGCACCGCGTGCAGCCAGAATGAGATTTCGAGTGCCGCGCCGAGGAAAAACAGCGTCAGGCCCAGCCCGGTCCTGTCACCGACGTAACACAGCACGCCCAGCATCAGCACGATGACGGTGATCAGCTGGCCTTTCATCTGGGTTCTTCGATGCGGCGACGGATCACGCGGCCTCCATCCTCACGGCGCCGGCCGCGATTCGGCGTCGGCGAACTCGCGTGCCACCGTTCTCGGCAGCCTCGTGACCAGCAGCAGGTGCAGCTGGCGAGCATCGGCGCGCAGCACCTCGACCCGCAGGCCGTCGATTTCCATCGAGTCGCCGCGCTTGGGCACGCGGCCGAAGTGATCGGTGACCAGGCCGCCGATCGTGTCGAACTCCTCGTCGGAAAAGGTCGTGCCGAACGCCTCGTTGAAGGCCTCGATCTCGGTCAGCGCCTTGACGCGGAAGCGATCGCCCTTTTCGGCGACGATGTTGTCGATGGCTTCGTCGAAGTCATACTCGTCCTCGATGTCGCCGACGATCTGCTCGAGCACGTCTTCGATCGTGATCAGTCCGGCCACGCCGCCGTACTCGTCGACGACGATCGCCATGTGATTGCGGTTGGCGCGGAAGTCGCGTAGCAGGACGTTCAGCGGCTTGGACTCCGGAATGAAGACCGCCGGCCGCAGCATCGCGCGCAGGTCGAAGTCGTCTTCCGTGTAGTAGCGCAGCAGGTCCTTGGCGAGCAGGATGCCGATGACGTGGTCGCGGTTGCCTTCGTACGCCGGAAAGCGTGAATGCGCCGTCTCGATCACGCGGCCGATCCAGGAATCGACCGGCTGGTTGATGTCGACCACGTCCATTTGCGAACGCGGCACCATCAGGTCGCGTGCGCGCAGTTCGGAAACCTGCAGCACGCCCTCGATCATCGACAGCGCGTCGGCGTCGAGCAGGTTGCGGCTGTGCGCCTCCTGCAACGCCTCGAGCAGTTCTTCCCGGTTCTCGGGCTCGCGAAAAATGAACGCCGTCAGGCGCTCGAGAAGGGATCGGTGCGGATGCTGAGTCGGCGGGCGACTCGAGGGAGGTTCGGACATCGATGTCGGATCGCGCGCGCGGTCCGGCAATGCTGAAGGCGGCAGCATAGCCAATAGGGCCAGACGATAGGATGCCGGAAAGCACGTAGCGGCGCGGCTGGGTACGCTCTTTTCGATCCGACAGCCCTTTCCACGAGAGTGGCCACTAACCTGATCGTCAGGACGCGGGATCCGCATCGCCGGGACGGCACGCTCCCATGCCGCGGATCGATCAAGCGTACGGATCGGCGATTCGCAGCGCCGCCAGCAGTTCGACCTCGCGCCGCTGCATCCGTGTCGCCTCGCGCGGACGCTGGTGATCGTAGCCCTGCGCATGCAACACGCCGTGGATCACCAGGTGCGCCAGGTGGGCGCGCAGGCTGCGCGCCGCTGCGCGGGCCTCGCGCCGAAGCACCGGCAGGCACAGCACGATGTCCGCTTCGATCGCCGGCGCCTCCTGGTAGACGAAGGTCAGCACGTTGGTCGCGTAGTCCTTGCGCCGGTACTGGCGATTCAGCCGTCGTCCTTCCGCGGTGCCGACAAGACGCAGCGTGAGGTTGGCATCGCGATCGAGCGTGCGTCGAACCCAGCGGCGCAGGGTGGCGCGCGAGGGCAAGTCAGTGGCTGTTGCGGCGACCTGCAGCCGCAGGACCAGTCGGGGCGAATGCGTTCGCCGCCCGCTCACGGCCGGCCGCGGCCGCGCGGCAGGGCCTCGTCGCGCTCGGCCCGCTCGTACGCATCGACGATGCGCGCAACCAGCGGGTGACGCACCACGTCGGCCGACGTGAAATACGTGAAGCCGAGCCCTCGCACGTCGTGCAGGATGTGCTGCGCCTCGATCAGCCCGCTGGTGGAGCCGCGCGGCAGATCGATCTGCGTGATGTCACCGGTGACCACCGCTTTCGAGCCGAAACCGATGCGGGTGAGAAACATCTACATCTGCTCGGGCGTCGTGTTCTGTGCTTCGTCGAGGATCACGAACGCCTGGTTCAGGGTCCGCCCGCGCATGTAGGCGAGCGGCGCGATCTCGATCGTCTGTCGCTCGAGCAGCCGTTGCGTCTTGTCGAAGCCGGCCAGGTCGAACAGCGCGTCATATAGCGGCCGCAGGTACGGATCGACTTTCTGTGACAGGTCGCCGGGCAGGAAGCCGAGCCGCTCGCCGGCCTCGACCGCCG
>JBFGOX010000482.1:0-2902 GCA_041565015.1 Burkholderiaceae bacterium | reverse complement strand
GCTGCCGCGCCTCGGCCAGCATCGGGGCGTCGCCGTGCAGCCGGATCAGCACGCGCAACGCGGCGCGCGCCGGCGCCGCAAGTCCGGCCGTCAGCCTGTCCAGTGCCGCCGCGTCCTTGCTGCTCAGCGCGCCGACGATGTCCTCGGCCAGCGCCTGCGCCGAAGGATCGAGCTCGAGCAACGCGCGCAGGATCCGCGTATGGCCGAGGTCGAAGCGAACGGCGTCGATTCTCGCCAGTGTCAGCGAGCGGGCCGCCAGTTCGAGCACTTCAGCATCGGCGGCAATCGACGGGTGGCCGAACAGTTCCGCACCGACGTAAAAAGGCTCGCGCGTGGCCAGCGGATGCAAGGGGCGGGCGTGCAGGACGCTGGCCGCATAGCACAGCCTAACGACGCCGGTGCGGTTCAGGATGTGGGCATCGATGCGCGCCACCTGCGGCGTGATGTCCGCGCGCAGTCCGAGCATGCGGCCCGACAGCTGGTCGATCAGCTTCAGCGTTCGCAGATCGAGGTCGGCGCCGACACCGGTCAGCAGCGAGTCGGTGTACTCCAGCAGCGGCGGCATTACAAGTTCGTAGCCGAAGCCGCGATAAAGATCGAGTGCGGCGCGGCGCAACTGCTCGAGGAACTGCGCCTCGTTGGGCAAGACGTCGGAAATCCCCTCGGGAAGCAGCCAGCGCGCCATCGCGTTGTTGTTGAACAAGATCGACTTCGTTTCGGGCGCCGCCGCGGCCGGCGGGCGACCGCTATTGTGCTCGCGATCTCAGGCGAAGATCGCCGCCAGCGCCAGTCCGGTCAGCACCGAGGCGAGCCCGAAGAAGCGGATCTGGCCGTCGGTCAGTCCGGTCACCCGGCGAAACATCTCGCGCCAGGTCGCCGGCGCAGCCAGCGGCAGGATGCCCTCGAGCACCAGCATCAGCGCGAAGGCCAGGCCGAGGACCGTCCACATCAGCGCGTCGGCGTGCGGCCCGGAGCGGGTGTCTTCAGGTACTTGAGAAAATCCGACGACGGATCGATCACCAGCACGTCGCTGCGGTTGCGGAAGCTGGCGCGGTAGGCTTCCAAGCTGCGATAAAAATTGTAAAAGTCGGGGCTCTGTCCGAAAGCCTGGGCGTAGATCGCCGAAGCTTTTGCATCGCCCTCGCCCTTAATCTTCTCGGCATCGCGATAGGCCTCGGAAAGCAACACTTCGCGCTGGCGGTCGGCGTCGGCGCGGATCTTCTCGCCTTCGGCCGAACCGATCGACCGCTGCTCGGTCGCCACCCGCTTGCGCTCCGACTGCATCCGGCGGAAGACGTCTTCGTTGATCTCCGGCACGAACTCGACGCGCTTCAGCCGCACGTCGACGATTTCGACGCCAATGTCCTGCACCCGTTCCTGCACGCTGACCTTGATCTCCTCCATCGCCCGGTCGCGTTCGCGCGACGTCACCTCATTGACCGTGCGCCGGTTGATCGCCCGATTCAGCGCGTCGCGCACCAGCGAGTTGATTCGGTCCTCGGCAGCGCGCTCGAGCCCCAGGAAGCTGACGTAGTAGCGGCGCGGGTCGGAAATGCGCCATTTCACGAAGGAGTCGACCAGCAGGTTCTTCTTCTCGGAAGTCTGCACGCGGTCGGCCTGCGGCGTGTCGATACTCAGGATGCGCCGGTCCAGGTAGACGACATTCTGGATCAGCGGGATCTTGAACTTCAGCCCAGGCTCGGAATGCACTTCGGTGATCTGGCCGAGCTGGAACAGGATTGCGAACTGTCGCTGGTCGACGACGAACGTGCTGGCGCGGAACAGCACCGCTGCAACGATCAGGCCGATGACGGTGCCGATGACCTTGTTCATGCGCCGCCCCTATCGGGTTTCGCGGCTGCGCAAGCCGCTGCTAGAGCGCGTGTCGGACGGCGCGGGATCCGACAGCATCGCCGACGGCGCGCGCGTCGTACTGCCGTCGCTGGCTGTCTGCTGCAGCAGCTTGTCGAACGGCAGGTACAGCAGCTGGTTGCTGCTGCGGCTGTCGATCATCACCTTGGTCGTGTTGGCGAAGATCTGCTGCATCGTTTCCAGATAAAGCCGGTCACGCGTGACCTGGGGCGCCTTGTTGTACTCGACCAGCACCTGGCGAAAGCGCGAGGCATCGCCCTCGGCCGTCTGCACGACGCGTGTCCGATAGCCCTCGGCTTCCTGCAGCAGCCGCGCCGCCGTGCCGCCGGCCTTCGGCACGACATCATTGGCGTAGGCCTGGCCTTCGTTGATCAATCGCTCGCGATCCTGCGTCGCCTTGACCGCATCGTCGAACGCCGCCTGCACCTGCTCCGGCGGCTGCGCATTCTGGATCGCGACCTGCAGAATCAGGATGCCGGTGCCGTAGCGATCGAGGTTTTCCTGCATGCGCTCGCGCACCGCTGCGGCAATCTCCTGGCGCGATTCGTACAGCACCTTGTCCATCAGCTGGCGGCCGACCACCTCGCGCATCGCCGACTCGGCGACCTGGGCCACCGATTCGGTAGGCCGACGACTGTTGAAGACGAAATCGCGCGCGCCTTCGCCCTCCTTGATTCGGTACTGCACAATGAACTGCACGTCGACGATGTTCTCGTCGTCGGTCAGCATCAGCGCTTCCTTCAGGCGGTCGGCACGGCCGCGCGCGCCGATCTCCAGCGTCCGCACCGACAGCACGTCGACGATCTCATGCGACTGGACCGGCCACGGCGCCCGCCAGCGGAAACCCGGCAGCGTTGTCTCACTGAAGCGGCCAAAGGTCGTCACGACGCCGACCTGGCCTTCCTGCACGATGTAGGCGCCGCTGCCGACCCAGATCAGGGCCGCAACCGCCAGCACGGTCGCCACACCGAAGCCGGCGCCACGCGCGTCGGGCCGAAAGCCGCCGCCGCCCGGTTTTCCGCCCCCGTTG
>JBFGOX010000481.1:0-2910 GCA_041565015.1 Burkholderiaceae bacterium | reverse complement strand
GGGCGGGCCGCAAGCGCGCACGCCGATAGAATCGCGCCCGCTACGTTTGATTTTTCTCCATGTTCAATCGCCTGCGCGAAGACATTTGCTGTGTGCTCGAGCGCGACCCGGCTGCCCGGTCGACCTTCGAGGTGCTCACCTGCTATCCGGGCATGCATGCCTTGTGGCTGCATCGCCTTGCGCATCGATGCTGGCGGCGCGGGTTGCGCTGGCTCGGGCGGTTCATCTCGCACGTTTCGCGCTGGCTGACCGGCATCGAGATCCATCCCGGCGCCGTGATCGGCCGCTGCGTGTTCATCGACCACGGCATGGGCATCGTCATCGGCGAGACGGCCGAAATCGGCGACGGCAGCACGATCTACCAGGGCGTGACACTGGGCGGCACGTCGCTCGCCAAGGGCGCCAAGCGGCATCCGACGCTGGGTCGCGGCGTGATTGTCGGTGCCGGTGCCAAGGTGCTCGGCGGCTTCACCGTCGGCGACGGCGCACGCATCGGCTCCAACGCGGTCGTCATCAAGGAAGTGCCTGAGGGCGCGACCGCGGTGGGCAATCCGGCACGCATCCTGCACAAGGATGCCGACGCGGCGCGCGAGAGTGCCGCCAACCGCATGGGCTTCTCCGCTTACGGCATATCGCAGGACGGCGACGATCCGCTCGTCAAGGCGCTGCACGGCCTGATCGATCATGCCAACCAGCAGCAGCGCGAGATCGACCGTCTGGTCGCCGCGCTGCGCCGGCACGGCATTTCGCTCGAAGAAGTCAGCGCCGAGCGGCCGACCGTCGATCCGAGCGAGCTGAACCGGCTGGTCGACGAATAAGGCGTCGCGCCCCGCCGTGCTCGCCGCTCAGGCGGCCAGCGGCAGGTTGGCGAGATCGCCGTCGCGCAGCCCGATGGCGCCGCCGCGCTGTGGCGCCGAATCGAAGTCCCAGTCCGGCAGCACCCAGCGCTCGGCCGGCGCGCCGTCGAGCAGGAACCGATGCACGGCGGGCCGATGCGTATGGCCATGGATCAGCAGCCGCTGGCCCGAGGCGCGCATCGCCTCGTCGACCGCCGTCGGCGTGACGTCCATGATGTCCATCGCCTTCTCGCGCTTGCCCGCTTCGCTGTGCGCGCGCGCTGCGCCCATGAATGCCTGCCGCGCGGCCCGCGGGCTGGCGAGAAACTCGCGCTGCCGTGCTTCCTGACGCACCGAGGCACGGAAGCGCATGTAGTCGACGTCCTGCGTACACCAGGCGTCGCCGTGCGCCAGCAGCACGGAGCGGCCGCCGAGTTCGGCTATGGCCGGATCGGCGAGCAGTCTTGCGCCGGTGGCGCGCAGAAACGCCGCTCCCAGCAGCAGGTCGCGGTTGCCGTGCATCACGTACAGCGCGACGCCGCGGCCGGTGAGATTGCGCAGCGCCGAGACCACCGTGCTCGACACATGGTCGGCAGGATCGTCGAGTGTGTCATCGCCGATCCAGTATTCGAACAGGTCGCCGAGGATCAGCAGTTCGGCGTGTGCCGGCGCCTCGTCGACACAGAAGCGCAGGAACCGCGCCAGCGTCCTCGGCTGTCCAGCATTCAGGTGCAGGTCCGAGATCAGCAGCGGATCGTCGAGGACCACGCGCTCGAGGCCGGTGATTCGCACCGGCGGCGGATCGGGCGATTCGCCGGCCATTGGCCGCGCCGACTGCGCTGCGCTTACTCGCCGATCACCTCGGCCCGTTCGATGACCACGTCTTCTTCGGGCACGTCCTTGTGCATGCCCTGGCTGCCCGTGGCCACGCCCTTGATCTTGTCGACCACGTCGGTGCCTTCAGTCACGCGACCAAAGACGCAGTAGCCCCAGCCCTGCGGCGTCGGTGCCGTGTGATTCAGGAACGTGTTGTCGGCAACGTTGATGAAGAACTGCGCGGTGGCCGAATGCGGATCGGATGTGCGCGCCATCGCGACCGTGTACTTCTCGTTGCGCAGGCCGTTGGTGGCCTCGTTCTCGACCGGCTCGCCGGTCGATTTCTGCTTCATGCCGGGTGCGAAGCCGCCGCCCTGGATCATGAAGCCGTTGATGACGCGGTGAAAGATCGTGCCGTCGTAGTGGCCGTTCTTCACGTAGTCGAGAAAGTTGGTGACTGTCTTCGGTGCCTTGGCGTCATCGAGACTGATCGTGATCGGGCCGAAGCTGGTGTGCAGTCGAACAACCATGGTTGCTCCTTGGAAAGAGGTTACTTGACGATGCTGGCTGAACGGATCAGCACGGGTTTGAGCGGGACATTCTGATGTCCCTTGACGCTGCCGGTCTCGACACCGCGGATCTTGTCGACCACGTCCATGCCGCTGACCACACGGCCGAACACCGCGTACCCATTGCCGTCCGGACTCGCATAGTCGAGCATCGCATTGTCCTTCACGTTGATGAAAAACTGCGCCGTCGCCGAATCGGGCACCGAGGTGCGTGCCATCGCGATCGTGCCACGTTCGTTTTTCAGCCCGTTGCGCGATTCGAGCGGGATCGGCGCTTTGGTCGGCTTCTGCGTCAGTTCCAGTGTGAAACCGCCGCCCTGGATCATGAAACCGTCGATGACCCGGTGGAACACCGTGCCGTCGTAATGCCCGCTCTTCACGTAGTCGAGGAAGTTGGCCACCGATTTCGGCGCCTTCTCGGCGTCGAGCTGCAGGGTAATGTCGCCGGCGCTGGTGGCCTGCAGGACCTTTGCGCCCGCTGCGGGCTTGTCCTGCGCCGGCGCCGCGGCGGGGACAAGCGCCAGCAGACCGCCGGCGGCCAAAAAGCGAACGGTTTTCGAAAACAAGACTTGCATCGTTGGGTCTCTTCAGTGGGGAAAGGGGGTTTCAGCGCAGCGCACGGATACGCGTGTTCAGTTCACGCGCGAGGGCGAGTTTTTCCTTGGCGAGGCGGTTATTGCCGTCGAGGG
>JBFGOX010000480.1:0-2912 GCA_041565015.1 Burkholderiaceae bacterium | reverse complement strand
CTGGGCGGCGCTCGGCAGCCGCGGCGAGGTCTACGGCTTGTTCATCTTCTGGGTCGCGAACGTGTGGGTCGTGATCCGCGGCGCCGACTCGATCAAGCGCCTCGAGGCGCTGGCGGCGCCGCTCTTGCTGATCGTCGCCGTCGGCCTCGCGGCATGGGCGTGGCCCAAGGTATCGATCAGCGACATGCTCGCGACGCCGGCCAACCGCCCGCCCGGCGCTTCGTTCTTCGGCTACTTCATGGCCGCGCTGACGGCGATGGTCGGCTTCTGGGCGACGCTGTCGCTGAACATCCCCGATTTCAGCCGTTTCGCGCGCTCGCAGCGCGCGCAGATCGCCGGCCAGATCATCGGCCTGCCGCTGACGATGTTCCTGTTCTCCGGCCTGGGCGTGCTGCTGACCGCCGCATCGGCCAACCTGGTCGGCGAGACGATCTCCGATCCGATCAACCTCATCGGCCGCATCGACAACCCGGTCTGGGTCGTGCTGTCGATGCTGATGATCATCCTCGCGACGATATCGACCAACACGGCCGCGAATATCGTCTCCCCGACGAACAGTTTCCAGAACGTCGCGCCGAAGGTCATCAGCGAAGCGCGCGGCGTGCTGTTGACCGGCCTCATCGGCATCCTGCTGATGAGCTGGGAACTGCTGAAGAAAATGGGCTGGCTGGATTCCGACGTCAGCCTCGAGAGCCTGTATTCCAACTGGCTGATCGGCTACTCGAGCCTGCTCGGACCGATCGCGGGTATCATGATCGTCGACTTCTTCCTGATCCGGAACCGGTCCTACGACCTGCTCGCGCTGTACCGGGACGGCGCCGGCTACCCCGCCTGGCACCTGCCCGGCCTGGTCGCCTTCGGGGTCCCGGTGGGCCTGACGGTGATCGCCATCACGACCGGCGAGCTCAACTGGTTCTACAATTACGGCTGGTTTACCGGCTCTTTCCTCGGCGGCTTGATCTATTATTTACTGTGCAGACCGAAGAAACGTTAAGAGGTAGCTGACATGACGGTATTGATCCAGGGCGGCACGGTCGTCACCGCAGACCGCACCTACGCGGCCGACGTGCTCTGCGCGGACGGCAAAATTCAGGCAATCGGTAAGGACCTCGACAAGCCGAAGGGCGCCCGCGTCGTCGATGCCGGCGGCCAGTACGTGATGCCGGGCGGCATCGATCCGCATACCCACATGCAGCTGCCGTTCATGGGCACCGTGGCGAGCGAGGACTTCGAGACCGGCACCGCGGCGGGCCTCGCCGGCGGCACGACGATGATCATCGACTTCGTCATCCCGAACCCGCAGCAGCGCATCATGAGCGCCTACGAGCAGTGGCGCGAGTGGGCCGAGAAAGCCGTCGCCGACTATGCGTTCCACGTCGCGATCACCTGGTGGGACGACACCGTCAGCGACGACATGGAAGCGCTGGTGAAGAAGCACGGCATCAACAGCTTCAAGCACTTCATGGCGTACAAGGGCGCCATCATGGCGGACGACGAGATCCTCGTGAACAGCTTCTCGAAGGCCGTCGAGCTCGGCGCCATCGTCACCTGCCACGCGGAGAACGGCGAGCTCGTCTACCGGCTGCAGCAGAAGATCTACGACATGGGGATACGCGGGCCCGAGGGCCACCCGCTGTCGCGGCCGCCGGAGGTCGAGGGCGAGGCCGCGAACCGCGCGATCCGCATCGCCGAGGTCATCGGCGTGCCGATCTACCTCGTGCACACGTCCTGCACACAGTCGCTGGAGACGATCACGCGCGCCCGCAACGAGGGCCAGCGCGTGTACGGCGAGGTGCTGGCCGGCCACCTGCTGATCGACGACTCGGTGTACCGCCACCCCGACTTCGAGTTCGCCGCGGCGCACGTCATGAGCCCGCCGTTCCGGCCGAAGCAGCACCAGGAGGCGATGTGGCGCGGGCTGCAGTCCGGCAACCTGCAGACGACGGCGACCGACCACTGCTGCTTCTGCGCCGACCAGAAGGCGGCCGGCCTCGACGACTTCCGCAGCATCCCGAACGGCACCGCCGGTATCGAGAACCGCATGGAGGTGCTGTGGACCCACGGCGTCAACACGGGGCGGTTGACCAAGGAGGAGTTCGTCGCGGTCACGTCGACGAACGCAGCGCAGATCTTCAACATCTACCCGCGCAAGGGCTCGATCTCGGAGGGCGCCGATGCCGACATCGTCGTCTGGGACCCGGAAGCGACCAAGACGATCTCGGCGAAGACGCACCACCAGAACATCGACTTCAACATCTTCGAGGGCATGGAGGTGAAAGGCGTCGCGTCGCACACGATCAGCCAGGGCAAGGTGGTCTGGGCCGACGGCAAGCTCGACGTCGAGCGCGGCGCCGGTCGCTACGTCGAAAAGCCGCCGTTCGCGAGCTACTACGACGCGGTGCAGAAGCGCAACGAGCTGAAGCGCCCGACCGCGGTCGTGCGCAAGGCGCCGAAGAAGCGCGCCGGCGCGAAGGGCTGACCCGGTAACGCCGTGGCGATATCGAAGCAGGACGAAAAAGCGCCCGACGTCCGCCCGCGGCGCCTGCCGGACGAGCAGATCGCGAAGAATTTCGCCGACCTGCACGAGCCGCTCAGCCGCTCGGAGGCGCTGATCGTGGCGGATCGCTGCTACTTCTGTTACGACGCGCCCTGCACCATTGCCTGCCCGACCGACATCGACATCCCGGGCTTCATCCGCAAGATCCAGACCGACAACGTCCGCGGCTCGGCGAAGACCATCCTCGAGGAGAACATCTTCGGCGGCATGTGCGCGCGCGTCTGCCCGACCGAGGTGCTGTGCGAGGAGGCCTGCGTGCGCAACACGCACGAGGACCAGCCCGTGCGCATCGGCCTGCTGCAGCGCTACGCGACCGACCCGGTCATCGAGGCCGGCACGCAGCTGTTCGAGCGCG
>JBFGOX010000479.1:0-2918 GCA_041565015.1 Burkholderiaceae bacterium | reverse complement strand
GGCGCCGCCTGATCTGCGCGCGCGTGGAATACGAACGGACTGCCGGCGTGAACCGAGGGCGCCTCAGGCCGCGGCCTGCGCATAACGCTGTCGCAGCACGCGCATTGCCTCCTCCTTGTTCCGGAAGATTCGCTCCGGCGTAATCAGTGCGCCGACGTCGCTGCGCGCAAGCACCTCGATCACCGGTTGCCTGAGGCTGCACAGACAGAGCGCGACCCCGGACTGCTGCAGCCGCTCGGCGAGCGCGCCGATCATCTCCGCGCCGGAGACATCGATCTCGTTGATGCCGCTGCCGACGATCAGGATGGCGCGCGCCTTCGGAAACCGCGCCAGCGCCTCCAGCACGCTGTCTTCGAAATAGGCTACGTTCACGAAGATCAGCGCGCCTTCGAAGCGTACCGGCACGATGGTCGCTTCGATCGGCGCCGGCTCGCCCGCGTCTTGCACCGTGGCCGGATCGTCCGGTCGCCAGGCGAGAATCTCCACGCGCGGCCGCATCCGCCGATGCAGGAAAAGGCCGATGGCCACCATCACGCCGAACAGGATGCCCATGTCGAGATGCGGCGCGAAGGCCAGCGTGGCGACGAAGGTTGCCACGGCGGCCAGCCCGTCGTGGCGGTGGATCTGCCACGCATGCAGCAACGCCTTGAAGTTGATCAGGCTCACCACTGCCAGCATGATGACGGCGGCCAGCACGGACTGCGGCAGGTGATACAGCAGCGGCGTGAGAAACAGCAGCGTCACGAGCACCAGCAGCCCGGAGAACACCGACGACAGGCCAGTCACCGCCCCGGCGTTCAGATTCACCGCCGAGCGCGAGACCGAGCCGCTGACCGGAAACGACTGCGACACGCTGGCGGTGATGTTGGCCAGCCCCTGGCCGATCAGTTCCCGGTTCGGATCGATGCGTATGCGGGTCTTCGCTGCGATTGCCTTGGCAATCGAGATTGCCTCCATGAAGCCCACCAACGCGATGACCAGCGCGGCCGACAGCAGCTGCGTCAATGCCGACCAGTCCAGCCGCGGCAGCGCCAGATCGGGCAAGCCGGCAGGGATCGCGCCGACCACCCTGCCGCGGCCAGCCAGTCGCAGGCCGCGCGCGTCGACATCGCGGATCCGCCAGCGCGGCCCGTCGGCCACTGCGGCCGGCGCCGCTTCGGCCAGATACAGCACCAGGTGGCCCGGCGGATCATCGGCAGCGATGAAATCCAGCTGGCGTAACGACTGCCTGCGGGCAGCGTGCTCGCGGGCCGCCTCTTCAAGTTGCAGCCGCAGCAGTTCGACCTCGCTTTCCAATGCAACGATCCGGATTCGCGTTGCTGTTCCCTGGGCCCGCAAGGCCCTGAGCGCCGCGCGCCGCTCGTCAAGATGCGCTCGCTGCGCGCCGATGTCCACGCCCAGCGCCAGGTAATCGTAGACGAGACGACTGGCCTGCTCGTTGCGAATCGATTCCAGCGGCGCGTCGAGCGAACGCGCAAATCCGAACTGCCAGCTCACCAACGTCGTCAGCACCACCGCGATCAGTACGTTCGGCCATTTGGGCCGGTAACGTCTGGCGAGCAGCATCAGCACCAGGGCCGACAGCCCCATCGCCAGCGTCGGCCAGTGCGTATCGCCCGCCTGTTGCAGCACGCCGGCGATATCGGCCAGGAAGCTGTCGCTGCGGCTCATCGGCACGCCCAGCAGAGCGCCCAGTTGCGACAGGCCGATGATGATCGCCGCGGCATTGGTGAAACCGATGATGACGGGATGCGACAGCAGATTGACGATCGCACCCAGGCGGAACAGGCCGAGCGCGAACTGGATCGCGCCGACGATCAGCGCCAGCAGCACCGCATAGGCGATGAACTGCCCGGTCCCAGGGGCGGCCAAGTGCGACAGCGACGACGCGGTCAGCAGTGAAACGACTGCGACCGGCCCGGTGGCCAGTTGCGGCGACGAACCCCACAACGCGCCGACGAGCACCGGCAAAAAAGCCGCATACAGGCCGTAGTAAGGCGGCAGCCCGGCCAGTTGTGCGTAGGCCATCGACTGCGGCACGAGCACCAGCGCCACGGTGAGCCCCGCAAGCAAGTCGGCGCGCACGTGCTCGGCGCGCAGCGGCAGCCAGTCGAGGAACGGCAACAGCCGGCGCAGCGTCCGCTTCATCGACCCAGGTGCAGCCCGCCGGCCCGGCCCTGGCACTGCCTGCCGCCGCCGAAGCACCCAACGCGAGGCCAAGAAAGAGCGGCGCGTCGGTATGGCAAGAGCGGCGACGGCACGCTCGTGCGCCGCCCGGTGCGGCCGTCAGGCAACGCTGCCGAAGCTTCTGTCGACGGCGCCGGCCGGCGGCTTCAGTCCGGCCAACCGGCAACCCTGTGCGATGGGACCGCCGGGCAGGATCGTGTACAGGTATTTCAGTCCGCCCTTGTGGTGGAACTTTTCCTCCAGCGCATCGTGCAGTTCGCGCATGTTGACCGGGCCGTCCTCGTGCCGGCTGTAGAACTGCTGCAGACTGCGTACGACGTCCCAGTGGTCGTCGACCACCGCCAGGCCTTCTTCCCGGGCGATGTCGAGCGCCGCATCGCGCGTCCATTCTGCGGGTGCATGCGGGAACTTCGGGTCGGGTGTGGTTTCGCGGCCCTGGATCTGATCGGTACCGATTGGCATTCTCCCCTCCTGTCCCGAGATCGAAACCTCGGCCGCCTGATGGTACTGCGCGGCCGCCGGCTGCGTGCCGTCGCCTACAGCGGCCGCTTGACGCTGATCGCGCCGCGAATCTGGCCGGCGGCGTAACCGGTGGCGCGATCGGCCGGATATTCCTTTGCCAGCTGCTGTTTGATCTCCGCCGCCAGCGTTGCCCCGTCGCCGTGGCAGTTCAGGCAGAGCGGCTGCACCGGCAGCGCTTTCATGTAGCGAAAGTACCTGCCGGCGGGCTC
>JBFGOX010000478.1:0-2919 GCA_041565015.1 Burkholderiaceae bacterium | reverse complement strand
GCCGACAAGTGCACGTTCTGTGACCACCGCGTCAAGGACGGCAAGGATCCGGCCTGCGTGTCGGTGTGCCCGACGCGCTGCATGTTCTTCGGCGATCTCGACGACCCGAAGAGCCAGGCGAGCACGCTGCTGCGCACGCGCAAGTGGCACACGCTGCTGCCCGAAGCCGGCACCAAACCGCGCGTGTTCTATCTGACCTGAGGAGCGTGAGCCATGCTTGAAATCACAACGACGCGCCACAACCCGATGGTCGATCCGCAGCTCGCCGTTTGGGGCTGGGAAATCCCCCTGTATCTGTTCGTCGGCGGCATCGTCGCCGGAATGATGATCATCGCCGGCATGGCCATGCTGCGCATGGCCAGGGGCGAGGACACCCGGCACTTCTTCTCGCTGCAAACGCCGCTGCTCGCCTTCATGCTGTTGAACCTCGGCATGTTTGCGCTGTTCCTCGACCTTGAGCACAAGCTTTATGTCTGGGCCGTCTACGTCACGTTCCAGGCGGGCTCGCCGATGTCGTGGGGCTCGTGGGTGCTGCTGATCGTCTACGCGGTGCTGTTGGCCTCGGCGCTGATCCGCCTGCCCGAATCGTGGCCGTGGCTGGCGGCCCGGGTGCCGGCGCTGCATAAGGCCTCCGCATACTTCGTCGACAGCCCGCCGCGACTGCGCGCTCTTGCCTGGATCAACATCGTCCTCGGCGTCGGCATCGGCGTCTACACAGGCATCCTGCTGAATACGATGGTCGCGCGGCCGCTGTGGAACACCACGGTGCTGCCGGTGCTGTTCCTGGTTTCCGGGATGTCGGCGGCCGCCGCCGCCGTGCATCTGGCCACGGTGGTCTTTCCCGGCCGCCCGGCGCCGCGTGGTTTGGTCGGCGGGCTGCTTGCCGCGATGACGCAGCCGCTGGGCGCGGCGCCGCCCGAGAAGCACAGTGTCAATGCGCTGGTCCGCGCCGACGTCGTGCTGCTGGCGATCGAACTGGTGCTGATCGCGGTGCTGCTGATCGGCCTGGTCTCATCGAGCCTGTCGCACCTGGAGGCGTCGAAGCTGCTGATTACCGGCGGCTACGCCGCGGTGTTCTGGGTCGTCGTCATTCTCGCCGGCGTTGTCGTGCCGATCGTTCTGCAGGCGCTCGAACTGTCGCACCGGATTCCGCACACCGTCGTGCCGGCCATCCTGGTTCTGATCGGCGGCTATGCGCTGCGCTGGGTGCTGGTCAATGCCGGTCAGGCAAGCGAAATCGTCAGCACCGCCGCGCGGATGTGAGCGGCGGTCCAGGTCTTCACACGCAACAGGAGGTATTGAGATGAACAGATCCTTGTCTATTGCAACCGGCGCGCTGCTGGCCCTGGCGGTCAGTGCGTCGCTGGCGCAGGCGCCGGCGGCCAAGCCGACGCAGCCGGCGGTGTGCAACAACTGCCACAAGCCGGAGCCGGGAACGATCGCCGGCAATTTCGAGAACGTCGCCTTCAAGACGCAGTCGATCCAGCTAGGTATCGGATCGCACACCGAAATCGTCCGTTTCGACGCGAAGACGCTGAAGGTGTTCGACGCCGGCGAGGCGAAGAAGCCGGAGCACCTGCGTGAAGTGCGCAAGGGCCACGAGGCGCGCATCGCGTTCATCGAGAAAGACGGCCAGAAATTCGCCACTGAGATCCGCATCAAGGGGCCGGTGAAGGTCGCCAAGGAAGACCTGGTCGACTACGCGTTCGTGCGCAAACTCGTCGACGGCGGCAACGGCAAGTTCGTGCTGGTCGACTCGCGGCCGCTGCCACGCTTCCAGCAGGGCACGATTCCGGGCGCGATCAACGTGCCGTACCCGGCATGGGACAAGGTGGTCGGCCGCCTGCCGAAGGACAAGGAGACGCTGATCGTCTTTTTCTGCCAGGGAGAGACCTGCCAGATGAGCCCGCTGTCGCAGCGCAAGGCGATCGAGGCCGGCTACAAGAACACCAAGGTCTATCACCAGGGCGTTCCCGAATGGGAAACCAAGGATTACCTCGTCACACGGCCGGAGTTCGTCAAGGCGGCCTATGTCGACAAGGACATCCCGTCGGTGATCCTCGACGTGCGTTCCGCGGAGGAAAGCGCCAGCGGCCACATCAAGGGCGCGGTGAATCTGCCGGCGGCGGCGCTGAAGGCGCAGCTGAAGACCTTTCCCGATCCGAAACTGAAGGCGCCGATCATCGTCTACGACGGTCGCGGCGGTGCCGATGCGGTCGCGGCGGCACGAATGCTGGTCAAAGCAGGACAGACCAACGTGCAGGTGATGGAGCAGGGCCTGCTCGGCTGGCAGTCGGTCGGCTACACGATCGACTCCGGCATGGCGCCGCTGACCAAGGTCGCCTACGTGCCGAAACCGCGTCCCGGTTCGATTGCGGTCGACGAGTTCCGCCAATTGGCCAGCAAGACGCCGGCCGACGTGCTGATCCTCGACGTGCGCAACCAGGACGAGGCCAATGCCGGCATGATCAAGGGCGCGATGCTGATTCCCGACGAGGATCTGCTGGCGCGCATGGCCGAGCTGCCGAAGGACAAGCGCATCATCGCCCACTGCTCGACCGGCATCCGCGCCGAGATGGCGTATCACAAGCTGAAGGACGCCGGCTACAAGGCGGGCTTCCTGAATGCCGAGATCGACATCGCGAAAAATGGCGTGTTCAAGGTGTCGGCGAAGCAGTAGCGGCCGACCTCTACCCGTAGCGGGCGGCGGCGCGGCGAGCCGGCCGTCGCCCGTTTTTGCGATACCGGCCGGGGGTATCCGTGCGGTCGCGCCGCAATCGCCGGCCGCGGTCAACGGCCGGCAGTGCCTGTGCGCTAATGTCGGGGTGTCCGGCGGGCTGTCGCGGGTCGGCGTAAAGCGCACCGCGCTGATTCGGCCGCGCCTTACCCAATTTCAACTGACAGGAGAACTCAACCATG
>JBFGOX010000477.1:0-2924 GCA_041565015.1 Burkholderiaceae bacterium | reverse complement strand
GCGTGTACCTGTATCACATCCCGCCGGTGTCGCAGGTGCCGATCTCGCTGGCGCTGATCGAGCGGCTGCTGAAGAAGTATCCGGGGATCATGGCCGGTGTGAAGGACAGTTCGGGCGACTGGAACAACACCCAGGCGATGCTCGAGCAGTTCCAGCCGCAGGGATTCGATGTCTTCGCCGGCTCGGAGACCTTCCTGCTCGCCACGCTGCGCGCCGGCGGCGCCGGCTGCATCAGCGCCACCGCCAACGTCAATCCAGGGCCGATTGCACAACTCGCGAAAACGTGGCGCCAGGCCGATGCGGACCAGCAGCAGGCGGCGCTGGACGCCGTGCGCAAGGTCTTCCAGTCGATGCCGATGATCCCGGCGCTGAAGGCCGCCATCGCGCATTTCTCCGGCGATGCGAGCTGGGGCGCGGTGCGGCCGCCGCTGGTGAGCCTGACCGAAGCGCAGGTCGGCATGCTGATCTCGGCGCTGCAGCCTACTGGTTTCTCGATGCCCGGCCTCGCCGGTTGATCGTTCAGTTCTTCAGGCGGGTGAGCAGATGATCGAAACAGCAGAAAAGCGCATGACCGGATCGGTGATCCGGCTGCATTCGCGCGACAACGTGGTGGTGGCGCGCGTCGACGTCGCGCTCGGCGAGAAGATCGCCGGCGAGAACATCGCGAGCCGCGCGCAGATTCCGGCCGGCTACAAGATCGCCGCGCGGCCGATCGCCAAGGGCGAGCCGATCCTGAAATACAACGTCGTCATCGGCTTCGCTGCCGCCGACATCGCGCCGGGCGCGCTGGTGCACAGCCACAACACCGAGTTCCGCGAGTTCGACCGCGATTACGCGCACGCAGCCGAATATCGGCCGGTCGAGTATGTTCCGCAGGCGCAACGCGCCACCTTTCAGGGCATCGTCCGCGCTGACGGCCGCGTGGCCACGCGCAACTTCATCGGCATCCTGTCCACCGTGAACTGTTCGGCCACGGTGGTGCGCAAGATCGCCGAGTGGTTCACGCCCGAACGACTGGCCGAATATCCGAACGTCGATGGTGTCGTCGCGTTTTCGCATGCGCTCGGCTGCGGCATGGAGATGAGCGGCGAGCCGATGGCGCTGCTGCGGCGGACCATCGCCGGCTACGCGCGCCATCCGAACCTCGCCGCGGCGCTGATCGTCGGCCTCGGCTGCGAACGCAATCAGCTGGGCGGCCTGCTGACCGAGGAGAACCTGCAGGCCGGACCGAAGCTGCACACCTTCGTCATGCAGGACAGCGGCGGTACGCGCAGGACGATCGAAGCCGGCGTCGAAGCGGTCCGTGCGCTGCTGCCCGAGGCCAACCGCGTGCGGCGCGAGACGGTGCCCGCAAGTCATCTCACCGTTGGCCTGCAATGTGGCGGCTCCGACGGCTTCTCGTCGATCACCGCCAACCCGGCGTTAGGCAGCGCGGTCGACCTGCTGGTGCGGCACGGCGGCACCGGCATCCTGTCCGAAACGCCGGAGATCTACGGCGTCGAACACACGCTGACGCGCCGCGCGGTGTCGCGCGAGGTCGGCGAGAAACTCGTCGAGCGGATCCGCTGGTGGAAGGACGAGTACTCGGTCGGCCGCGACGTGCAGATCAATGGCAAGGTGAGCCCGGGCAACCAGGCCGGCGGGTTGGCCAACATCTTCGAGAAATCGCTCGGTTCGTCGATGAAGGGCGGCACCGGGCCGCTGATGGAAGTCTACAAGTACGCTGAGCCGGTAACGACCAAGGGCTTCGTCTTCATGGACACGCCGGGCTACGACCCGGTCTCTGCCACCGGGCAGATCGCCGGCGGCGCGAACCTGATCGCGTTTACCACCGGCCGCGGCTCGATGTTCGGCGCCAAGCCGGTGCCCTCGTTGAAGCTGGCGACCAACACGCCGATGTTCCGTCGCCTCGAAGAGGACATGGACATCAACTGCGGCGAAGTGCTCGACGGCACGGCGTCGATCGACGAGATGGGCCAACGCATCTTCGAACTGATGCTGCGCACGGCCTCCGGCGAGCGCTCGAAGAGCGAGCAATTGGGCCTGGGCGACCACGAGTTCGTGCCCTGGCAGATCGGCATCATGAGCTGAGCGCCGACCGTCGCCCGGACGGCGGTGCGAGGCGCAGCGCGGCGAATCGCCGCGCTTGCCGGAGTCCGGAATACGGCTATGCAGGTGCGGCGGGTCGTCGCTCGCGGCGCAACAGCTGCAGCAGGACCGCCGCGCCGACGCTGCTGAAACCGACGCTGTCGCTCATCGCCCCCGGCAACACGAGCGCGAATCCGGCAACGATAAACAGCAGCCGCTCGAGCAGGATTGTCTTCTTGAACGCCCAGCCCTGGAAGCCGGCCGCGATCGACGCGATGCCGACCGCCGCTGTAGATGTCACCCAGGCGATCGACCACCAATCGGCATTGGCCAGCGTCTTGATCGATCCGGTCAGCAGCAGCCCTTGCCCCGCCGGCTCGAGCACGAACATGAACGGCAGCAGGAATGCCGGCACCGTGTATTTCCAGCACTGCAGTGTCGTCTTGTACGGATCGCCGCCGGTGATCGCCGCGGCGGCGAACGGCGACAGCGCGGTGGGCGGCGAAACCTCCGACAGCACCGCGTAATAGAAGATGAACATGTGCGCGGCAAAGTCCGGCACACCGAGCTTGATCAGTGCCGGCGCGGTGATCACCGCGCAGATGATGTAGCTGGCCGTCACCGGCACCGCCAGGCCGACGACCCACACGACCAGCGCCGTGAAGATCGCGGTCAGCAGCAGCGAGCCGCCGGCATAGTCGATGACGATGCCGCTGAACTTCAGGCCCAATCCGGTCAAGGTCACCACGCCGACGATGATGCCGGCGCCGGCGCAGGTCGCCGCCACGTTGACCACACCGATCGAGCCCCCCTCGAGCGCCTTCATCAGGCCCGAG
>JBFGOX010000476.1:0-2951 GCA_041565015.1 Burkholderiaceae bacterium | reverse complement strand
GGTGTTCCTGCTGCTGGCCAATCTGCTGATGCTGTTCGTCGGCTGTTTCCTGGAGCCGACGGCGGCAATCACCATCCTGGTTCCGGTGCTGCTGCCGATCGTGCAGCAACTGGGGATTGACCCGGTGCAGTTCGGCCTGATCATGGTGCTCAACCTGATGATCGGCCTGCTGCATCCGCCGATGGGGCTGGTGCTGTTCGTTCTGGCCCGGGTGTCGAAACTTTCGTTCGAGCGCACGACGATGGCGATCCTGCCGTGGCTGGTGCCGCTGCTCGCCACGCTGGTGCTGGTGACCTACGTTCCGGCAATCAGCCTGTGGTTGCCGAGGTTGTTCCTGTAGGACTCTGTCGTCCCGGTGCAGGGCGGGACCGAAGTGGACCCCGGCCTGCGCCGGGGTGACGTACCAAGCGTTGGAGAAGTCTTATGTCTGCCGTCATTTCCGAACCCCTGGTCAGTCCGGTGCTGCGCCTGCATCCGAACGACGACGTGGTGATCGCCCGCCGCCAGCTCGTTTCCGGCACGCAGCTCGCCGAAGAGAAGGTCACCGTCACCGGCCTGGTGCCGCCGGGCCACAAGCTCGCGGTGCGCGCGGTGGCCAAGGGCGCGCCGGTGCGCCGCTACAACCAGATCATCGGCTTCGCCAGCCGCGACATCCGGCCGGGCGAGCACGTTCACCTGCACAACATGGGCATCGGCGCCGAGCATGGCGCCTTCGAACGTGACTACGCATTCTGCGCCGACATGAAGCCGACCGCGTACGCGGCAACGCCGCGTACCTTCCGCGGCATCGTCCGCGAGGATGGCCGCGTGGCAACGCGCAACTACGTCGGCATCCTGTCGAGCGTCAATTGCTCGGCCACCGTCGTGCGCGCGATCGCCGATCAGTTCCGCCGCGATGTCTTTCCGCAGGCGCTGGCCGATTATCCGAACGTCGACGGCGTGGTCGCGCTCACCCACGGTACCGGCTGCGGCATGGACATGGGCGACGCGATGACGGTGCTGCGGCGGACGCTGGGCGGCTACGCCAAGCACGCGAATTTCGGCGCCGTGCTGGTGATCGGGCTGGGCTGCGAGGCGAATCAGATCACCGCGCTGATCGGCGCCGAGGGACTGAAGGAGGGCGACCGGCTGCGCAGCTACAACATGCAGGACGTCGGCGGCACGGCCAAGGCGATCGCCCGCGGCGTGGCGCTGATCCGCGAGATGCTGCCGGCCGTCAATCGCGTCTCGCGCAGCGAAGTGCCGGCGGGCCACCTGACGCTGGGGCTGCAGTGCGGCGGCTCGGACGGTTATTCGGGCATCACCGCCAACCCGGCGCTGGGCAATGCGGTCGACCGGCTGGTCGCGCACGGCGGCACGGCGATCCTGTCGGAAACGCCCGAGATCTACGGCGCCGAGCACCTGCTGACGCGCCGCGCGGTCTCGCGCGAGGTCGGCGAGAAGCTGATCGCGCGCATCAAGTGGTGGGAGGACTACACGGCGCGCAATCGCGGCGAAATGAACAACAACCCGTCGCCGGGCAACAAGGCCGGCGGTCTGACGACAATCCTCGAAAAATCGCTCGGCGCGGTAGCCAAGGGTGGCACGACGAATCTCGTCGACGTCTACGAGTACGCGCAGCCGGTGACGACCAGGGGCTTCGTCTTCATGGACACGCCGGGCTACGACCCCGTATCGGCCACGGGTCAGGTGGCCGGCGGTGCCAACATGATCGTCTTCACGACCGGCCGCGGCTCGGCCTACGGCTGCGCGCCGTCGCCATCGCTGAAACTTTCGACCAACAGCGAACTGTGGCAGCGGCAGGAAGAGGACATCGACATCAACTGCGGCGAGATCACCGACGGCACGGCCACCGTCGAATCGGTGGGCGAGCGGATCTTCGAGATGATCCTGGCCACCGCGTCGGGGCAGAAGTCGAAGAGCGAGGCGTTCGGCTACGGGCAGCAGGAGTTCGTTCCCTGGCAGGTGGGGGCGGTGATGTAAAGAAAGATTTGCAGGTACGTCGCCCCGGCCCCGCCTGCGCAGGGCAGGCTATGGCCGGGGCCCAATTCTTGGCGCTGCACATTGGGTCCGGGCCTTTGCCGGGACGACATCGAGGCGCATCGGAGAAAGGAGAGGCACGATGAAGTCGAAGTTGATCGCAACAGTTGCCGCGCTCGCGCTGGGTGCCGGCATCGCTCAGGCGCAGACGAAGCTGAAGTTTGCGCACGTGTACGAGGTGTCGGAGCCGTATCACACCGCTGCGCTGTGGGCGGCCGAGGAAATCGGCAAGCGGACCAACAACCGCTACCAGGTCGAAGTGTTTCCGGCCTCCACGCTCGGCAAGGAAAGCGACATCAACCAGGGCCTGACGCTCGGCACCGTGGACATGATCTACACGGGCCAGTTGTTCGCCGGCCGCAACTATGGTCCGATCGCAATTGGTGGCGCGCCGTTCATGTTCCGTGATTTCAACCACTGGAAGGCTTACGGCGCCAGTCCCCTGTTCCAGGAGATCACGGAGGGCTACCGCAAGAAGAGCGGCAACAAGGTCGTCGCGATCACCTACTACGGCGAGCGGCACGTGACGTCGAACAAGGAGATCCGCACGCCCGACGACATGAAGGGCCTGAAGATCCGCGTGCCCGATGCGCCGCTGTACACGATGTTCCCGCGCGCTGTTGGCGCCAACCCGACGCCGATCGCCTTCGCCGAGGTCTACCTCGCGCTGCAAAGCGGCACCGTCGACGCGCAGGAGAACCCGCTGCCGACGATCGACGCCAAGAAGTTCTTCGAAGTGCAGAAGTTCATCGTGCTGACCGGGCACATCACCGACGCCCTGATCACCATCGTCGGCGGACCGACCTGGAACAAGCTGTCGGAGGCCGACAAGAAGATCTTCGAGGACGTGCTGAAGGAGGCGGCAGCGCGCGCCACCGGCGAGATCATCGAGATCGAGAAGAAGCTCGGCG
>JBFGOX010000475.1:0-2955 GCA_041565015.1 Burkholderiaceae bacterium | reverse complement strand
GAGGTAACACTCGCCGAGGCTCGCCCGCCGCTGGCTGCAACCGGCGACGAAGGCGCAGCCGGCGAAGAACGTCGTCGTCGGCGTGGCCGACGCCCCCGTGGGCGCGGCGGTCGCGGCGATGCCGAGCAAGGTGAGGCGGCCGTTGCCGACGCCGGCAAGGAGCCCGTCGCGCACGTCGAGGCAGCCGAACCGCCGGTTGTGCCGGCCAGACCCTTGCCGTCGGGTCCTGTGGCGGTCGAACAGGGCGCAGCGGCGCCGGCCCCCGAGCCAGCGGCGGCAGCGATGCCACGGCCAATGCCGGCGGCATCGCCGATCGGTGTGGCGCCGTCGCCTCCGCTGCCGGAGATTGCACCGGCGCCGATGCCGATCGATGCGCTGCAGCCGGTGCTTGCTCAGGCGGGCCTGACGCTGGTTCAGACCGAACCCATGAAGCTGGCCGACGCAATGGCGCGGGTCGAACACGAGCCGAAACCGATCCCGGTCCCGCGCGAGAGGCCGACGTTGCCACCGATCGATACCGGACCGCTGGTCCAGGTCGAAACCCGTGCGGGCGCGGGACACCCGACGCACTGAACGCGGACGGTGCCGCCGCGGTCCAGCGGCACGTTGCGACGGGTACCGCTACGCCCCGGCCCACCGGCACCAGGCGTAGAGCGCGTCGTAGATGACCATGCCCTGCGCGAGCAGGGCGTGATCGTCGCCGTGGTTCTGCACCAGGCCGAGCGATATCGCGAGCAGGCCTGCACACTGCGGGGCCAGATCGAGCCGACCGGTGTCGGCGCCGCGAACGATCGTCGCCAGCCTGTCGAGGGCGGGATCGCGCAAGCCGTACTTGCCGACGAAAGCGTCAAAGCTGCACCGCTCGCCGTAATGCGTCAGCTCGACGCCGGGCACATCGAACGGGATCGCGCCCGTCGCCGCTGCCTCGTGCAGCACCTCGTCCGGCGCAACGAACACAAACTCCGCTTCGACATCGACGAAGCGCCTGATCAGCCATGGACAGGCGATGCGGTCGATCTTCGGCCGCGCGCGGGTAATCCACTGCATGGCGGCTGTCTCAGCCGAGTGGCACGGTCGGCCGCCCGGAGTCGCGCCAGCCCGAAAAGCCGTCGACCAGGTAGCGCGCGTCGAGCCCCATGGCACGCAACGTCGCGGCCGCGCCCTGGCTCAGTTCGTGGCCATGGGCGCAGATCACGACCGCCGGCCGGTCGCGCGGCACGTCGTCCTTCCACGTAAACAGGTCCTCAGGCGGCAACCAGCGCGAGCCGGCAATGTCGGCGCCATCGGCGCGTCGCACCTTGTCGCGTCGCACGTCGAGCAGCGAGAACGCACGCTGCGCGCGCTGCCACTCCTCGAGTTCGCAAAGCGTGATCTTGTCCATGTCCCTTTCCTTTCAGGCGAATCCCTGCAAAACGAGCCCAACGGCAGCGCAGAGCGCGATCACAACGATCACGCCGGCCTTGAACTGCCACAACGAAACGAATGCACCGGCGGCGATCAGCGCCGCGACCCAGTCGAAGCGGCCGCTGAAACCCGACGGCCACAGCACGTGGACGGCGAAGAACACCGCAAGGTTGACCACCACGCCGACGACCGCCGCGGTGATTCCGGTCAACGGTGCGGTGAAGCGAAGCTGCCCATGCGTGCTTTCGATGAACGGCGCGCCGAACAGGATGAACAGGAACGACGGCAGGAACGTGAAATAGGTCACCAGCACTGCAGCCAGCAGGCCGCCGACAAACAGCGCGTCGGGCCCGAGCACCGCGCCGCCCCAGCCACCGACAAAACCGACGAACGCCACCACCATGATCAGCGGCCCGGGCGTCGTCTCGCCGAGCGCCAGTCCGTCGATCATCTGCGCCGTCGTCAGCCATTCGTAGTGGCGCACCGCGCCCTCGAAGACGTATGGCAGCACCGCATAGGCGCCGCCGAAGGTCAGCAACGCCGCCTTGGTGAAGAACCAACCCATCTGCGTCAATGCACCCTGCCAGCCGAAGTGCAGTGTCAGCGCGGCCATCGACACCACCCAGAGGCCGGTGAAGCAGGCAAGGATGCGCAGCGCGTGCCTCACCGACCAGCGCGTGTGCTCGGCCGGCGGAGTGTCGTCGTCGATCAGTGCCGGCGCCCGCGATGCCGCGCCGCTGCCGTGGCCGGTCGCGCTGAAGATGTGCGGCCAGCGACGTCCGCCTGCAAGACCGATCGCCGCCGCGCCGGCGATGATCGCCGGAAACGGCACGCCGAGGGCGAAGATGGCAACAAATGCCAGCACCGCGATCGCCCATAGGAATGGGTGCTTCAGCGCCCGCGCGCCGATGCGCCAGGCAGCGAACAACACGATGGCAGTGACGGCCGGCTTGATGCCGTAGAGCACCGCAGCGACGGCTGGCACGTCGCCGAAGCGCAGGTAGATCCACGACAGCGCCACCAGAATCGCCAGCGATGGCAGCACGAACAGCGCGCCGGCGACGATGCCGCCCCAGGTCCGATGCAGCAGCCAGCCGATGTAGGTCGCCAGCTGCTGCGCTTCCGGCCCGGGCAGCACCATGCAGAAGTTCAGCGCGTGCAGGAACCGGCGCTCCGACAGCCAGCGCCGCCGCTCGACCAGCTCCTGATGCATGATCGCGATCTGTCCCGCCGGTCCGCCGAAGCTGATGAAACCGAGCTTCAGCCAGAAGCGCAGGGCCTCGCCGAACGGTACCGGCGGCGGCGGCGATTGCGCGGCGACGCTCGTCATGTCGCTTCCTCCTGGGCGGAGCGGGTGAAGGCCGCATAACAGGCATCGAAAACGCTGCTTGCCGCGGCCAGGAACGAGTCGTCGTCGGCCTGCTGCTGGCGCTGGCCGGCCAGCACGGCTTCGACACCGGCCGCTTCCGCTTGCGGCACGCCGCCGACGTCGAGCGCGTGAACGATTCGACCCAGTCGGACCAGCGCCGCATCGTCGTCGAGGCCGAAGCT
>JBFGOX010000474.1:0-2957 GCA_041565015.1 Burkholderiaceae bacterium | reverse complement strand
ATGACCGCCAAGGTAAAGCTCGACGCGTCTCCGAACGTCATTTACCTGCAGGACCTGCTCGACGGCTGGCTGGGCGCCGGGCGCGCGCGGGTCATCCTGCCGATCACCGATCCGTACGTGGTGCATCACGGCGCGCTGGGCTCGTTCGCGACCGTGTACCTTCCCGCTGGGGCCAGCGATGACATGCTCGCGCGAATCGCTGCGCTGCCCGGCATCGAACTGGTGCTGCCGCGCGTCGAAGCGGCGGCGCGCTTTGAGCTGCCGGATGACCGTATCGGCGACCTCGTAATCGTGTCCGAGCGCGATGCCGTCATCGGCACCAGCGTGACGAGACACGACCTGTCGCAACTGGAGTTACCGCTGCGCTCGCATGGCGGCATATCCGAGCAGCGCGTGCCGCTGGTGCTGAACCGCCGCATCGAGAGCCTCGATGCTGGACGCCGGTGGCGGAATTTCGACGCCTTCGACCTGGCGCTGAACCACGCCCAGTGAACGCGCGGACAGACGACCGGGCACATATCGCACGAGGCGCAGGACGCAGCATGCCGAGTCTTCTGATCGCCTTGTACGGCACCGTTCGGACGGTCGCGCGATGAACGCACCGAAGGCCGCGGTCCGGCACGAGCGGCTGCGCATCGCCGGCGAAAAGGTGGCCACCGAGCGCAGCTTCGAAATCCGCTATCCGTTCACCGGCGAGGTCATCGCCACGGTACCGATGGCTACGGTCGACCACGTGCGCCGCGCCATCGACCTCGGCCGCAACTACAGGTCCCGCCTGACTCGCCACGACCGCTACCGGATCCTGATGCGCGCGGGCGAAATCATCACCGCGCGGCGGGACGAGGTCGCGCGACTGATCACGCTCGAATCCGGGCTGTGCCTGAAGGACACCAACTACGAGGTCGGGCGCGCCAGTGACGTCCTGCTGTTTGCTGCCCAGCAGGCGCTGGTCGATGACGGGCAGATTTTTTCCTGCGACCTGACCGCGCACGGCAAGAGCCGCAAGGTCTACACGTTGCGCGAACCCCTGCAGGGCGTCGTCTCGGCGATCACGCCGTTCAATCACCCGTTGAACCAGGTGATTCACAAGGTCGCGCCGGCGGTGGCGACCAACAACCGCATCGTCGTCAAGCCGAGCGAGAAGACGCCGCTGGCGGCCTTCCTGCTGGCCGACGTGCTTTACGAGGCGGGTCTGCCGCCGCCGATGCTGTCGGTGCTGACCGGCGACCCGGCCGAAGTCGCCGACGAACTGCTGACGCATCCCGCGGTCGACCTGGTGACGTTCACCGGCGGCGTGGCGGTCGGCAAGGCCATCGCCGCGAAGGCCGTCTACAAGCGTCAGGTGCTCGAACTGGGCGGCAACGACCCGATCATCGTGATGGACGACGCCGATCTCGACGAGGCCGCACTGCTCGCCACCAGCGGCTCGTACAAGAACTCCGGCCAGCGCTGCACGGCCGTCAAGCGGATCCTGGTGCACGCGCGCGTCGCCGACGGTTTCATCGAGCGGCTGCTGGCGGCGACCGCCAAGGTTAGATACGGCGACCCGCTCGATCCGGCCACCGACATGGGCACGGTCATCGACGAAGCGGCGGCCATCGAGTTCGAGTCGCGCGTGAACAACGCCGTGGCCGAAGGCGCGCGCCTGCTTGCCGGCAACGTGCGCCGCGGCGCACTGTATTCGCCGACGGTGCTTGACCGCGTTCGCCCCGAGATGAAACTGGTGCGCGAAGAAACGTTCGGCCCGGTGTCTCCGGTCATCCGATTCTCCGACATCGACGAGGCGATACGCATCGCCAATGGCACCGCCTATGGTCTGTCGTCCGCCGTTTGCACCGATCGGCTCGAGCACATCACCCGCTTCGTGTCCGAACTGAACGTCGGCACGGTCAATGTGCGCGAGGTGCCCGGCTACCGGCTCGAACTGACGCCGTTCGGCGGCATCAAGGATTCGGGGCTTGGCTACAAGGAAGGCGTGCTCGAAGCGATGAAGTCGTTCACGAACACGAAGACCTATTCCTTACCTTGGTGACGAAAGCGCCGGCGATGGGTCGACCGCGGCGTGATGGACCGAAAGGCCGGGCCGCCGCATGGCCGCACGGCCGTAGAAGTGTTGATTGAGGTTTTGGCGTCTTGCAAGCACTGCTGAATCTGCTGGCCGCGATTGCCCTGCTGGTCTGGGGCACGCACATCGTGCGCACCGGCGTGCTGCGCGTGTTCGGCGCCAATCTGCGGCAGGTCCTGCGTCGCAGCGTCGACCGCCGTTCGCGCGCGTTGCTGGCCGGCATCGGCGTGACCGGCGTGCTGCAGAGTTCGACCGCCACCGCGCTGCTGGTCTCCAGTTTCGTCGGCCAGGGGATGATCGCCACGTCGGCAGCGCTGGCCGTCATGCTGGGCGCCGACATCGGCACGGCGATGATGGTGCAGTTTTTCGCGCTGAATCTGGCCTGGCTGTCGCCGCTGCTAATCGTCGCCGGCGTGGTCACCTACCTGTCGCGGCGCAAGGAGGTCACCGGCCAGGCCGGCAAGATCGCCCTCGGTCTGGGGGTGATGATCCTGGCGCTGCAACTGATCATCCAGGCCACCGCTCCGCTGACGAACGCCGTCGGCGTTCAGGTGCTGTTCGGCGAACTGACCGGCGATTCGATGCTCGACGTGCTGATCGGCGCCGTCGCCGCGGTGATCAGCTATTCAGGGCTGGCGGTGGTGCTGCTGATCGCGACGCTGGCCGCCACCAAGATGATCACCGTCGACGTGGCGCTGGCAATCGTGCTCGGCGCCAACCTGGGCAGCGGCCTGCTGGCGGTGATGACGACGCTGAGGTCCGATCCCGTGGTGCGGCGCGTGCCGATCGGCAATCTGCTGTTCAAGGTCATTGGCGTGGCGATCGCGCTGCCCCTGCTGGGCTGGGCTCCGGAGTGGCTGGCCTGGCTGGGCACGGACCCGAAGTCGATGGT
>JBFGOX010000473.1:0-2968 GCA_041565015.1 Burkholderiaceae bacterium | reverse complement strand
GCCTGGCGCAGCGTGCCCCACTCGACGGTGCCCTCGGGCATCACCTTGTGCTTGGCGCCGAGGTCGCGCCAGTACTGCAGGGCGGCGATCACGTCCGGATGGGCGTAGTTGGTGGCATTGCCGTCCTTGTTCATCAGGTCCTGGCCGTTCTGCCGTGAGAAGGCCTGGAACATCCAGTACGGATAGCCGGTCGACGGCACCATGACGCCCCAGCGGCTGACGTTGCCGCTGGCGTCCTTCTTCACCAGCTTGGCGGCCATCTGCTGCATCTCGGTCCAGTTGGCGGGCGGCTTGTCCGGATCGAGCCCGGCTTCCTTGAAGGCGTCCTTGTTCCAGTACAGCACGATCGTCGAGCGCTGGAACGGGATGCCGTAGACCTTGCCCTTGTAGGTGCCGTTGGACATCAGCGCCGGATAGAACGCCTTCAGCCAGGCCTTGTCCTCGGCGCTGGTCGCCACTTCGTCCCAGGACACGATCGCGTCCTGCTCGAGCAGCTCGTAGATGTCGATCGAGAACAGCACCGACAGCGGCGCCGACTGGCCGGCCTTCAGCGCGGCGAGCGCCTTGATGCGCGCGTCGTCGTAGTTGCCGGCGTAGATCGGGTTGACCTTGATGTCCGGATGCGCCTTCTCGAACTCGCGGGCGTAGCCGTCGATCACCTTGGTCAGCGGGCCGCCGACCGCGATGGGGTAATAAAACGTGAGCTCGGTGGCGGCGCGCGATGGAGCGGCAACCGCAAAGAACCCTGTCAGCAGCACTGCAAACAGCCATCTCATGGTCTTCCTCCTTTTGCCTTGCCTTGCCTTCCCGTCCCGGTCGGCTGCCACCGCGGTGCTCACGGCAGTTCCGATCCGGTACTCCAAAACGCGCGAATTCTGTACTCAGTTCCTCAAGCAGTCTGCGCCGCCCGCAGCATGGCATGCGCCGGGTCGACGCGCATCCCGCTGGCAGAGTCGAAGACATGCACCGACGCCGGATCCCATCCGAGACGCACGGCTGCTCCACTGCCCAGGCGATGCTGGCCCGGCGCGCGCAGCAGAAGCGATTCATGTCCGACACGTGCGGTCAGGATCGTGTCCGCGCCGTGGTATTCGGCGTTCGTCACTTCGGCCGCCACGCCGCCCGACTGCAACAGGCCGATGTGTTCAGGGCGGACGCCGAGCGTGAGACCTCTGCCACTGCCGCGCAGTACAGGATCGCGAGAACCGCGGATGACCGCGCCGGCGGGGCCATCGTCCAGTGACATCAGGTTCATCGCCGGCGTACCGATGAAGCGCGCGGCGAACAGGGTCGCGGGTCGCGTATACAGCTCCTCCGGCGAACCCTCCTGCTCGACGCTGCCGTCGCGCATCAGAATCACCTGATCGGCCATGCTCATCGCCTCGATCTGGTCGTGCGTGACGTACACCACAGTCATGCCGAGCCGCTGCTGCAGCGCGCGAATCTCCGCCCGCATTTCATGACGCAGCTGCGCGTCGAGGTTCGACAGCGGCTCATCCATCAGGCAGATCTTGTTCTCGGCGACGATCGCGCGCGCCAGCGCCACCCGCTGCCGCTGGCCGCCGGACAGCTGCGACGGCTTGCGTGCCAGCTGCTCGGCAAGTCCCACCAGTGCGGCAACGCGCGCCAGGCGCTCGGCCCGCTCCGCCTGCGGGGTCCGGCGCACCTTCAAGCCGAAGACGATGTTTTCCGCCACCGACAGATGCGGGAACAGTGCGTAGGACTGGAACACCATCGAGATGCGCCGCCGGTCGGGGCTCAGACGCGTGACGTCGCGTCCGTCGATGACGATCCGGCCCTCGCTCGGATCCTCGAGCCCGGCTATCAGACGCAGCATGGTCGACTTGCCGCAGCCCGAAGGACCGAGCAGGACCAGCAACTTGCCCGCGTCGGCGCGCAGACTCACGCTGTCCACGGCGCGAACCCCGCCGTAGCGCTTCGACACTCGCTCGAGAACGATCTCGGACATCGCCGCGGATTATGCAGGTGATCGGCGGCCGCGACCGCCGTCTGCTGACCATCCTCCGTTGACCGTTCGCGGCGATGCGAAACGTCGCTGCACGGTCTGGTTTCGGCAATGGCATGCAAGCCGGCTGTTGCCGTCTTGCCGCCGAGCCGGGTCAACCGCGCCGCGCCTGCCTGTCAGCCGCCAGGTTTCACCCGACCAGCTTATGCGTCACCGCGTAGTGCGTCAGCTGCGCGTTGTTGTGCAGGCCCATCTTGTCGAGCACGCGCCGGCGGTAGGTGCTGACCGTCTTCACGCTGAGCGCCATCCGCTCGGCGATCTCGGACACCGCCAGGCCGGAGCCGATCAGGCGCAGGATTTCGTGCTCGCGCTCGGACAGCACCGCGTGGCGGGGCTTCTCGACGCTGGTGCCGGCGGCGCGCGCCAGTTGCTCGGCGAGGCTGGCAGTGACGAACTTGCCGCCCGAGGCGACCTTCTCGATCGCCTGCACCAGCAGCGCGGTGCCGCTGTCCTTCATCAGGTAGCCGTCGGCGCCGGCCTGCAGCGCCGGCACGCCGTAGGCCTCCTCGGCGTGGAAGCTGAGGACCAGCACCGGAATCCGCGGATGGTCGCGCTTGATGTCGCGCAGCAGCTCGAGGCCGCCGCGGCCCGGCAGGTCGAGGTCGAGCACTACCACATTCACCGGCGCGGCCTGCAGCAGTTGAAGCGCCTGCGCCGGGTTGCCCGCCTCGGCGGCGACCTTCATGCCGCGCGCATCGTCGATGATGCGCTTCAGCCCCTCGCGCACCACCACGTGATCGTCGACGATGAGGACCCGAAGCATCACGCTTCATCCTCTGCGGCATGTGGCACGGCGGCATCGCCGCCGGACGACGACTGGCCGCCCGGCACTACGCCCGGCGGGCTGGGCAGACGCAACAGGACCGTCGTCCCGCCGCCCGCCACCCCGGTCACGTTCAGCGTGCCATCGTGCAACAAGGCGCGCTCGCGCATGCCGAGCAG
>JBFGOX010000472.1:0-2980 GCA_041565015.1 Burkholderiaceae bacterium | reverse complement strand
GCGCAGCGCGTCGGCCAGATGGGTGCGGTCGGTCTGAAACCCGCGCAGCGAACCCTGCATCTTCAGTCGCGTCTTCTCGTCGGCGATCTGCCGCCGGGTGAACTTGCCGGTTCCGCGCTCGATCATTGCGTCGGTCAGCGAGGAGACCACCGACTTGCCGAACAGGCTCTTTTCATCGCCCCAGCGCGGATGGATCACCACGTTGACCGTCTGGCCGCGGTTCTTCTTCGGCAGCAGCGCGACCTTCAGGTCGCCGAAAGCCAGTCGCCGCGTGCGCGCGTCGATGTTCTTCTGCGTCGGCTCGAATGCTTCTCCGGCCGCCACCGTCGCCCGCGGCTTGAAGTCCTTCAGCAGAGCGGCCACCGGTTGCGGCGGCGGGATTTCGGCGCGCTGCGGCTCGTCTTCCGGGATGAACAGCCCGACCGTGCGGTTGTCACGGCGGAAGTAGCGCGCTGCCTCGCGCCCTACGTCATCGGCCGAGACCGTCGCCGTCTGCTCTCGCGCAAGGAAGAACAGGCGCCAGTCGCCGGCGGCGATGTAGTCGGACAGCATCACGCCGAACTGCTGCGGATCGGCAAGCGAACGCTCGTAGCTGGTCTCGTTGTCCTGGCGCATGCGCGTCATCTCCGCCTCGGTCGGCGGCTGCTTGGTAATGCTCGTTTCGATCACGTCGATCATCCGCTCGCGAACGCGCTCGACCGGGTCGCCTTTCTTGACGACCGCACCGAACAGAACCAGCCCCGGATCACGCAGGAACAGCGGCCAGGCGAACACCTGCGCAGCCATGCCGCTTTCGACCAGTTCCTTGTGCAGCCGCCCGTTCGGCGTGTCGCCGAGAATCTCGGCGGCGGCATTGACCGCCGCAGTGCCCTCCGAAAGGCGCGACGGAATGCGGTAACCGAGCATCACCAATTGCACATCGCCCTTGCGGCGCACCGAGTAGGTGCGTTCGCCGTCCTGCGTCGGCTCGGCTGTCCACAGCACGGGCAGCGCGCGCTTCGGCCTCGGGATCGTGCCGAACGTCTCGGCGATCAGCGGCAGCACTTTGCCGGGCTCGAAGCGCCCGGCGATCGTCAGCGCGGCGTTGTCAGGCTGGTAATACAGGCGGTAGAACGCCTGCAGGTTTTCGATGCGCACGTTCTCGATGTCGCTGCGGTTGCCGATCGGCGGATTACCGTAGTTGTGCCACTGGAACACGGTCGACAGCATCCGCTGGTACATCACGCGGAACGGCTGGTTCTCTCCCATCTCGAACTCGTTGCGCACGACGGTCATTTCCGAGTCCAGGTCCTTCTTCGCGATGAACGAGTTGACCATGGCATCGGCCTTCCAGCCGAGCGCCCAGCGCAGGTTGTCGTCGCTGGCCTGGAAGGTCGAGAAATAGTTGGTGCGGTCGAACGACGTCGTCCCGTTGTTGCGAAAGCCGCGCCTGCTGAATTCCTTGTCCGGGTTCGGATACTTCTTCGATCCCTTGAAGATCAGGTGCTCGAGCAGGTGCGCCATGCCGGTTTCGCCGTAGTTCTCATGGCGCGAGCCGACCTTGTAGGTGACGTTGACGGTGACCGTCGGCTTCGACGGATCCGGATACAGCAGCACCTGCAGGCCGTTGGCCAGCCGGTATTCGGTGACGCCCTCGACGACGGCGCCTTTGGTGATGGCCGCCGTCGCCTGGGCATCCGCTGGGCCCGCCGTGAGCAGGCTGACGGCGACGATGGCGGCGGAGAGGGATTGCAGCAGGTTCATCGATGATCCTTGGCAAGGCGAAATGCCGCCCGCGGCAACGCAGGTGCCGAAACGAGGCGGCGGAGGGTGTCAAGACAGGCGGCCCGATCGAGGACCGACAAGGACGGCCATAGGACTGCCGCCGGCGCCGAGGGTTCCGCTGCCGTCGTGGACTGCAATCGCATCAGTCCGGCGTCTTGGGTCGCGCCGATGGGCGGCCGGCATAAGGATCCGCCGGTTCATCTCCGGCCAGCGCGGCATCGATGCGCGACCGTATCAGCGGCAGGATCTGCGGATGCGTGAAGACGTGAAAACGCCCGGCTCGGATCGCCTCGAATGTCAGCACTGCGATGTCGTCTGCACTGAGGCGGCCGCCGGCGACGGCTTTCTGGCCGGTCGCCCGCGCCAGTCGCTGCGAAGCCGTCATGGGCTCGCTCGCCGCGAGTTCGGCCGGACGGTTGCGTTCGGAGTCGAAGATCGCCGTCGGGACGAAAGCCGGACAAAGCACCGACACGCCAATCCGGCTACCCGCGAGCCGCAGGTCGTGATACAGCGTCTCGCTGGCGGAAACGACCGCGGCCTTGCTGGCCGAATACACGCCCATCAGAGGCGCACACAGCCAGCCGGCGATCGATGCGCTGTTGACCACGTGACCGGTCTCGGCATCCAGTCCCGCCGCAATCATCCTCGGCACGAAATGGCGGATGCCGAGGGCCACGCCGATCAGATTCACGCCCATTGTCCAGCGCCAGTCGGCCTCGCTATTCTCCCAGAGATAGCCGCCGGTGCCGGCCACGCCGGCGTTGTTGAACAGCAGGTTCACCGCGCCGAAGCCGTCGTAAGCGATCCGGGCCAGCCTTGCGACGTCCGCATCGGACGAAACATCGCAGCGTTCGCCGATCACGTCGGCGCCGGCCGCGCGCAGGCTGGCGACCTCGCGTGCCAGGGCGTCGGTCTGGACGTCGGCGAGCGCAAGCCGCATGCCGAGCGCGTGCGCGTGGCGGGCGAACGCCGCGCCGAAGCCGCTGCCCGCGCCAGTGATCACCGCAACCTTGCCTGCGAAGTCGCGCATCGTCAGTCGAGCTTGACCAGCTGCTTGCCGAAGTTGTGGCCCTTGAGCATGCCGATGAAGGCTTCCGGCGCGTTTTCGAGTCCATGGGCGACCGACTCGCGATACTTGATCCGTCCGGCGGCGACATGCGCACCGAGCTCTTTCAGTGCCTGCGGCCACAGTGGCATGAATTCGGAAACGATGAAG
>JBFGOX010000471.1:0-2993 GCA_041565015.1 Burkholderiaceae bacterium | reverse complement strand
GTGACCAAGCCGTTCTCGACCCGGGAACTGGTGCAGAAAGTGAGCGAAATGCTGGGGAACGCGCAGTGAGACGGGACCGGCGGCTGCTGGCCGCCGTGGCCCTCGCCGCCGCCGGCACGGCCGTGCTGGTCGCGCTGTGGATCGCCGCCACCGTCGCGCTGGTGGGCTCGGCGATGAGCGAAGACCAGCGCCGCGCCATCGCCTCGGTGCTCAAGCCATATGCGCCGATGGTCGTGCTGACGACGCTCGTGCTGATCGGCATCGTCGTGTACATGGTGCAGGCGCTGTACCACCGCTGGGTGGCGTCGGCGGCGCGGCTGCTGGAAAAGGCGCGTGCGCTGCTCGCCGCCAATGTCGATCACCAGATCACGGCCGCGGGCAGCGCCGAGATCAGCGGCCTGGCCAACGTCATCAACGAGTTCGCGCAGCAGCGCAGCAGCCTGAAGCGCGACATCGCCGAGCGCGTGGCCGCGGCGAGCCACGACATCGCGCAGGAGCGCAACCGGCTGGCGGCGCTGATGAGCGAACTGACGCAGAGCGTCGTCGTCTGCAACCTCGACGGCCGCATCCTGCTTTACAACAACCGTGCACGACTGCAGTTCCGCGCGATCTCGTCGGCGCCGACGCTGGCCGACGGTGCCGAACTGCTCGGCCTGGGCCGCTCGATCTACAGCGTCTTCGACCGCAAGCTGGTGGCGCACGCGCTGGAAAGCGTGCAGCAACGGCTGGGCCGCGGGGTCGCCAATCCGTCGGCCCAGTTCGTCACCGTCACCGCCAGCGGCCAGCTGCTGCGGGCGCAGATGACGCCGGTCCGGGGCGTCGCGGCAGAGGCTGGAGGCGACGCGGAAGACACACCACTGGCGGGCTTCGTGCTGATGCTCGACAACATCACCCGTCCCTTTGAGCAGGAGTCCGAACGCGATCGGCTGCTGCACGAGCTGACCGAGGCCAGCCGCGGCTCGCTGGCCAACCTGCAGGCGGCGGTCGAAATCCTCGACGACGAACGGCTCGACGGACACACGCGCGAGAAGTTCCTCGGCGTGATCCGCGACGAAAGCAATGCGATGAGCCGGCGCATCCAGGAACTGGCCTCGCGCTCGACGCGCGGCCTGGCCACGCGCTGGCCGCTGGAGGAAATGCTCGGTGCCGACCTGATCGCCGCCGCGCAGCGGCGCATCGAAACACAGCTTGACGTGCACGTGCGCGCCGATGACGTCGACGGCACGCTGTGGCTGAACCTGGACAGCTTCTCGCTGCTGCAGGCGCTGACGTATCTGGCTGAGCGCCTGGTCGACGAACACGATGTGCGCGACGTCCGCTTGCGGCTAGCGGCCGCGGATGCCGATCACGCGCAGCTCGATCTGCTGTGGGTTGGCCGCGCGATGAGTACCGAAACGGTGATGAGCTGGGAGATGGACCCGATGCAGATCGGCGGCGAAACGAGCCCGCTGACGGTTCGCGAAGTGGTGCAGCGGCACGGCGGCGAATTCTGGTTCGAGCGCGAACGCGTGCGCCACCAGGCGTTCTTCCGCTTCCTGCTGCCACTGGCCAGCGCCCGCGCCGCGCTTGAAGCCGAAGACATCGTGCACAGCGACAGCCGGCCCGAGTACTACGACTTCGACCTGTTTCGCGTCACCGAAACGACCCGCGCGCTCGACGAGCGGCGCCTCGTCGAGCTCGCCTACACGGTGTTCGACACCGAGACGACCGGGCTGGAGCCCTCGGCCGGCGACGAGATCATCCAGATCGGCGCCGTGCGGCTGGTCAACGGCAAGCTGCTGCGCGCCGAATCGTTCGAGCAGCTGGTCGACCCGAGGCGAAAGATTCCGCGCGCGACGGTGCCGATCCACGGCATCGAGCCCGAGATGGTCGTCGGCCAGCCGACGATCGACAAGGTGTTGCCGGCCTTTCACGCCTACGCGCACGACACGGTGCTGGTCGCGCACAACGCCGCCTTCGACATGCGCTTCCTGCAGATCAAGGAACAGGCCACCGGCGTGCGCTTCGACCAGCCGGTGCTCGACACCCTGCTGCTGTCGGCCGCGGTGCATCCGAACCAGGAATCGCACAAGCTCGAGGCGATCGCAGAGCGATTCAACATTCCCGTCATCGGCCGCCACACGGCACTCGGCGACGCAATCGTCACCGCCGAGGTGTTCCTGAAGCTGATTCCGCTGCTGGCCGACATGGGCATCCATACCCTCGGCCAGGCGCGCGAGGCGGCGCAGAAGACCTACTACGCGCGGATCAAGTACTGACCGCAGTGCCATTGCGCCCGTCGATAGGGGCGGTAGCGAGATAGCGGCCGGCCGGGGCTCGCCGGCCCTGTCGCCGCGCCGAGCCCGACCTTGAAAAACCCCGGCCGGGCTTCATTTGATTCCATAGCAGCTGCCCTTGTGGGGCCACCGTGGGGAGCGCCGAATTGCAGTTCAAGGACTACTACCAGACCCTCGGCGTGGCGCGCGATGCCACGGCCGAGCAGATCAAGAAGGCCTATCGCGGCCTGGCCCGGAAATTCCATCCGGACCTGAGCAAGGAGGCCAACGCCGAGTCGCGCATGAAGGAGGTCAACGAGGCCTACGCGGTCCTGTCCGACCCCGAAAAGCGCGCCGCCTACGACGCGCTCGGCCGCGGCCACCGGCCGGGCGAGGAATTCCGGCCGCCGCCCGACTGGGATGCCGGGTTCGAGTTTTCAGGCGGCGGATTTCCCGGCGCCGAGGCCGCCGATTTCAGCGACTTCTTCGCCGAGCTCTTCGGTCGCATGGGCGGCCGGCGCGCGCGCGAAGGCGCGTTCGGCGGCCGCGGCGCGTTCGAGGCGCGCGGCGAGGACCATCACGCCAAGATCCTGCTCGACATCGAGGATGCCTGGCGCGGCGCGACTCGGCAGATCAGCCTGCGCGTGCCGAAGATGGATGCGGCCGGCCGCGTCGCGCTCGACACGCGCACGCTCGACGTCACGATTCCAAAGGGCGTCCGCCCGGGCCAGCTGATAC
>JBFGOX010000470.1:0-2994 GCA_041565015.1 Burkholderiaceae bacterium | reverse complement strand
TCGAGCGGCGCGACCACGTCCTGATTGGCCTGCGATCGTTCACCGCAGCCGCCGCTTCCACCTTCTTCAGCAGATGATGATCTACGAACGGGCCCTTCTTGATCGAACGTGCCATGTGCTATCCCCTAACCGATGCTCTTCGCATTGCGGCGACGAACAATCATGCTGTTGGTGCGCTTGTTCTTGCGCGTCTTGTAGCCCTTGGAGAGCACGCCCCAGGGACTCACCGGGTCCTGCGCCGCAGCGGTCTTGCCCTCGCCGCCGCCGTGCGGATGGTCGATCGGGTTCATCGCAACGCCGCGCACCGTCGGGCGCTTGCCGCGCCAGCGCACGCGTCCGGCCTTGCCGATGGACTCGAGCGAATGCTCTTCATTGCCGACTTCGCCGATCGTCGCCCGGCAGTTGATGTGAACCTTGCGGATCTCGCCCGACCGCAGCCGCAGCTGAGCGAAGTCGCCCTCGCGTGCCAGCAGCTGAACCGAGGTGCCGGCTGCCCGCGCAATCTGCGCGCCCTTGCCCGGCGTCATCTCGATACAGTGGATGGTGGTGCCGACCGGGATGTTGCGCAGGGGCAGGGTATTGCCGACCTTGATCGGCGCATCGACCCCGGAGACGAGCTGCGCGCCGGCCGCGACGCCCTTCGGCGCGACGATGTAGCGCCGTTCGCCGTCCGCATAGCACAGCAGCGCCAGATGCGCACTGCGGTTCGGATCGTATTCCAGCCGCTCGACCCTGGCGGCGATCCCGTCCTTGTCGCGTTTGAAATCGATCTTCCGATAGTGCTGCTTGTGACCACCGCCGTGGTGGCGCATCGTGATGTGGCCGTGGCTGTTGCGCCCGGCCTTCTTGGCCTGACTTTGCACCAGCCCCGCCACCGGCTTGCCCTTGTGCAGGCCCGGCGTGACGACCTTGACGAGCTGACGACGGCCCGGAGACGTGGGTTTGACTTTGACCAGCATTACTTGGCCTCACCTTCCGCAAAATTGATTTCCTGCCCCGGCTTCAGACAGACATAGGCCTTCTTCCAGTGGTTCCGGCGGCCGACGAACCGCCCGAAACGCTTTTCCTTGCCGCGGACATTGGCAACCTTGACCGACTCGACCTGCACCTTGAACATGAGCTCCACGGCGGCCTTGATCTCGGGCTTGGTCGCGCTCGACGCCACGCGGAAGATCACCTGCTCGTGCTTGTCCGCGATGTAGGTGCTCTTCTCCGATACCACCGGCGCGAGCAGCACCTGCATCAGGCGTTCCTGCTGCTTGAGGTTCACCGCTTCGCTCATGCCAGCATCTCCTCGAGTTTGGCCACCGCGCTGCGCGTCACCAGCACCTTGGCGTGGCGGATCAAGCTCACCGGGTCGGCGTTGCGGACATCCACCACCGCGACGCCATGCAGATTGCGCGAGGACAGCCGCAGATTGTCGTCCAGCGCGTCGGTGATGATCAGCACGTCATCCAGCCCCATGCCTTTCAGCTTCTGCGTGAGCAGTTTGGTCTTAGGCGCGTCTAACGTGAACTGGTCCACCACCGCCAGCCGGCCCTCGCGCGCGAGCTGTGAGAGAATCGAGCACACCCCGGCGCGGTACATCTTGCGATTGACCTTGTGCGAGAAATTTTCATCCGGCGAGTTGGGAAAGATCCTGCCGCCGCCGCGCCACAGCGGGCTCGAGGTCATCCCGGCGCGTGCGCGCCCGGTGCCCTTCTGCCGCCACGGCTTCTTGGTCGAATGCTTGACCGTGCCGCGGTCCTTCTGGGCGCGCGTCGCGGAACGCGCGTTCGCGAGATACGCCGTCACCACCTGGTGCACCAGCGCCTCGTTGTACTCGCGGCCGAAAGCCGCATCCGAAGCCGACACCGACGCCGTCGGCTTGCCCTGATCGTTGATGAGATTCAGTTCCATGTCGGTCCGCCTTACTTGCCAGCGGCGGGCTTCGCCGGCGCGCCAGACTTGCGCGCCTTGGCCGCCGGGTAAACCGCGACATCGCCACCCCTCGATCCGGGCACCGCGCCGCGGATCAGCAGGAGCTGCCGCTCAGCGTCGATGCGCACGATTTCGAGGCTCTGCGCGGTGCGGTTCGCCGCACCCATGTGGCCGGGCATCCTCTTGCCCGGAAACACGCGGCCCGGGTCCTGCGCCATGCTGATCGAGCCGGGCTTGTTGTGCGACACCGAGTTGCCGTGGCTCGCGCGGCCAGACGAGAAGTTGTGGCGCTTGATAACGCCCGCAAACCCCTTGCCCTGCGACACCCCGGAGACATCGACCTTCTGCCCCACCTGGAAGATGTCGACGCCGACCGTGCCGCCGACCTTGAACCCGGCCACCTGCTCCGGCGTAACGCGAAATTCCCGCAGCTTATGGCCGGCTTCGACCCCGGCTTTGGCAAAATGTCCGGCGGCAGCCTTGTTGACGCGGCTTGCGCGGCGCTTGCCAAACGTGACCTGGATCGCGCAATAGCCGTCGCTATCAGGCGTCTTGATCTGGGTGACGCGGTTGTTCGACACGTCGACCACCGTCACCGGGATGGTGTCGCCATCATCGGTGAACACGCGGGTCATGCCGACCTTGCGGCCCACTAGTCCGAGACTCATATTTATTACCCTTTTGTGTCAAAAGGTGCCGACTACAATTGGTCGGCGGTTAACTTCACTGCCACGAGCCGCGATTCGGCTCGCGACTCAAAACTCATGCGTTACAGCTTGATCTCCACGTCCACGCCCGCCGGCAGGTCGAGCTTCATCAGCGCGTCGACCGTCTTGTCGGTCGGATCGATGATATCCATCAGCCGCAGGTGCGTGCGGATCTCCAGCTGCTCGCGCGACGTCTTGTTCACGTGCGGCGAGCGCAGCAGGTCGAAGCGCTGCTTGCGCGTCGGCAGCGGCACCGGGCCCTTCACCACGGCGCCGGTGCGCTTCGCGGTGTCGACGATCTCGAGCGCCGATTGATCGATCAGGCGGTAGTCGAACGCTTTCAAGCGGATGCGGATCTTCTGGCTTT
>JBFGOX010000469.1:0-2995 GCA_041565015.1 Burkholderiaceae bacterium | reverse complement strand
GGTCGGCCTCGAGCCTTCGTGTCTGCTGTCGTTCCGCGACGAATTCCTCGTCCTGCGGCTGGGAGAAGGGGCGAAGGAACTGGCGCCGGCGAGCTTTCTGTTCGAGGAGTTCATCGCCCGCGAGGCGAAGGCCGGCCGCTTCGATGTCGCCTTCGCGCCGCTGCCGCGCACCGCGCTGCTGCATGGCCATTGTCACCAGAAAGCGTTCGGCGTGATGCCCGATGTCGCCGCTGCGCTGGCGCTGGTGCCCGAACTGAACGTGAAGACGATCGAATCGAGTTGCTGCGGCATGGCCGGCAGCTTCGGCTACGAGGCTTCGCACCACGACGTGTCGATGGCGATGGCCGAGGCCGCTCTGCTGCCCGCCGTTCGCAGCGCGCCGGCAGACGCGCTGATCGTCGCCGACGGCACGAGTTGCCGCCACCAGATCCACGACGGCGCGCGGCGTTCGGTGCTGCACGTGGCGCAGGTGCTGGCAATGGCGCTGCCGGCAGCGGAACACGAGGCGTTCTCGTAGTTGCGAAATGTGCACAGCGCCTCTTTCCGATCCGCAACGGTTCAGCCGCTGCGGCCTCCAGAAGAAGATGCGCAAACGCGGGGACGATGGCCTGCGAGAGTGGTCGGTACGCTCACCTGTCGAGTCTGAACGGACCGGCATTTTCCGTCCGCTCGTGCCTGCAGGTTGTCCGGAAACGCCGTACCGAATCGTCCGCGCCGCTTGGCGGAAGAATCCGAGCGGAGCCGGGCGTTGACGGCGCTGACGCGATGGCTAAGTCGACGATCGGCCGCCCAGGTGACTGCGATCGGCCTTGCCGCAATTGCAGTGATCGGGTTCCTGGATCACTTGACCGGATATGAACTGTCTTTCTCCATCTTCTATTTGCTGCCGGTCGCACTCGTTACGTGGTTCTCCTGGCGCTGGGCCGCCATCGGCGCTTGCGTGGTCTCGGCGATCGTCTGGCTAGTCGTCGACTACACGGCTGGGCACAGTTACAGCCACTGGTTGATTCCTTATTGGAACGCCGCCGTCAGACTGGGATTTTTCGGATTGACCTCCTATCTGCTCGCCCAGCTCAAGAGCCAACTTGCGGCTCAGGAAAGGCTCGCCAGCATTGACGCGCTGACGGGAATACCGAACGGATCAACATTCAGGAAGCTCGCGTCCCGGCTGCTCAAGATCGCAGCGCGCCACGACCATTGCTTTGCGCTTGGTTTCATCGATCTCGACAACTTCAAGCAAGTCAACGACACCTTGGGTCATGCAGCGGGAGATCGTGTCCTGAAGTCCGTCGCCGGCACGATCGTCGGCTGTCTGCGCTCAACAGATGTTGTCGGCCGTCTCGGCGGGGACGAGTTCGCGGTTTTGGTGCCTGAAGCCTCGGCTGCCAGTGCCCAAGCGGCATTCGCCAGGCTTCATCAAGCGCTGATGATCAAGGCAGCCGCCGCAGATTGGCCCATTGGGTTCAGCATCGGGGTCGCCGTTTACCCGCGCGCTCCAGAGAACATTGATGATGCGTTGAAATGCGCGGACGACCTGATGTACCGGATCAAGAGAGGCGGCAAGAATCGTGTGGTTTGCGAAGTACAGACTGCCATTGAGCAGCTTCCCAATGCCTTGGCCGAAACGTCGCCTTCGTCGTCCTGACACCAAGCCACCGCGGATTATTGAACCGCGGTGCCGTAAGGCAGCCGACGTCTCTGGTCAAGGGGCTGCCCACTGAGGTCCCGCGGCAAGGATTCCTGTGGACACATCATCTTGGCTGCAGCCCGCTTTTCAGCGCCAAGAATCGATCGCTGTATCGGCGGAGCTCCGGATGCCGACGCCTTACCGCCCGCTTGATCGGCTGGCTGCGGCCGCATGAAATCGATGCGCTGATGGTGCATCATTGGCCCTTGCCAGCCACAAGATCGTGGAGTAATCGTCCTTGATTGTCTGCTTTGCCTATGGTTCGAACATGCTGTCCCGGCGTCTTCTTGCGCGTGCGCCGTCCGCGCGTGCGATCGGTCCGGCAATGCTGCGCAGTCATCAGTTGCGCTGGCACAAGGTGAGCGGCGATCGGTCCGGCAAATGCGACGTCGTCGCATCGAGCGCGCCGGATGCGACGGTATTCGGTGTCCTGTTCGCGGTTTCCGCCGCCGACAAGCCCCGCCTTGACGCGGCCGAAGGGCTGGGTGCCGGCTATGCCGAAAGGCAGATCGCCGTCGAGACTTTGGCCGGCCACATGCTGGCGCGGCTCTATTACGCGACGCACACCGACGCCGCGCTGGTGCCGTACACCTGGTACCGATCACTGGTCGTGGCCGGCGCGAGGGAGAACTGCCTGCCGGCCGACTACACGGCGTCCATCGAGGCAACCTCCGCGACGCAGGACCGCGACATCGGCCGGCACGCCCGAAACATCGCGCTCGCCCCTGCCGGCTGATACGGAGCCGACAGGGCCCGCGCCAAGGTGCCGCCCGCTCGATCGGCCTCGAACCGACGAACGCCGTGCCAGGAATCCAGAGGATCACCCCTTGCCTTTGGTTCGACGGCCAGGCCGAGGAAGCCGCGAACTTCTATTCGGCGATCTTCGGCAATTCGCGAATCGTCGCCGTCACTCGGTACGGCGAGGCAGGACACGAACTCCACGGAACAGCGGCGGGATCGGTGATGACCGTGGCGTTCGAACTCGACGGGCAGGCATTCACGGCGTTGAACGGCGGTCCGGCATTCCGATTCAACGAGGCAATCTCGTTGCAGGTCGGCTGTCGCACGCAGGAAGAAGTCGATTACTTTTGGCAGCGGCTGTCCGAAGATGGCGATGAAACGGCGCAGCGGTGCGGCTGGCTGAAGAACAGATTCGGCGTTTCCTGGCAGGTCGTGCCCGTTGTCCTGCTCGACATGCTGAACGATCCGGATGCCGCCAGGGTGCAGCGCGTGACAGCGGCGATGCTGCGGATGAAGAAACTCGACATCGGCCTTCTGCAAAACGCCGCGGACGCCGCCTGATCGTCC
>JBFGOX010000468.1:0-3003 GCA_041565015.1 Burkholderiaceae bacterium | reverse complement strand
GCAGGCACTGGCCTCGCTGATCTACCCGCGGCAGGCGCAACTGGCCGCGGCGGCCCTCGCGCCATTCGATCTGCAGGACAAGCTGTATTCGCGGGTCGACCGGCTCTCGGGCGGCGAACGGCAGCGCGTGTCGCTGGCGCGGCTGCTGCTTGCCGACGCCGAGGTCCTGCTCGCCGACGAGCCGCTGTCCGCGCTGGATCCTCGCTTGGCACGGCAGACGCTCGAGGCGCTGCAGACGGCGGCGGCGCAGCGCGGCGCCACCTTGATCTGCAGCCTGCACCAGGTCGAACTGGCACATGCGCAGTTTCCTCGAGTCATTGGCCTGCGTGACGGCTTCAAATGCTTCGACCTGCCGCGCGCTGAGGTCACCGCTGAGATGCTGGCAGCGGTGTATGCGGGTGCGCAGGACGAGCCGCCGCCGCTGACCGAAGCGAACACGGCCGTCGCACCGACCGGCGATGCGCGCTGCCGCTGACCCGATGACACCGACGAGCTTTCGCGATCCGGCATGGCGTACACGCCTGACCTGGACGCTGCTGTCGCTGCTACTGCTATGGCCGCTATTGGTGGCCACTGAATTCAGGCCCTCGCAGCTGGCCGACATGACCAGCCTGCAAGCGACGCTGCGCTTCCTGTCCGAATTCCTCCCCCCGGCACTGCAGCCGTCGTTTCTGCTCGCCATGCTCAAGGCGGCGTGGGTCACATTGGCCATCGCCACAGCCGGGCTGACCCTCGCGCTGCTGATCGCGGTGCCGCTGACGCTGGTTGCGACCAGCCGGCTATCGATCTCGCGCATCGGCCGCACGCGCATGCGGCCGATGCCTGCGCTGGCACGACATGGCGTGCGTGCGCTGCTGGTCGTCCTGCGCAGCGTGCCGGAACTGGTCTTCGCGCTGCTGTTCGTGCGCGTGGTCGGCCTTGGCCCGACGGCTGGCGTGCTGGCAATAGCGCTGTCGTACGGCGGCATGCTGGCCAAGGTCTATGCGGAAATCATCGAGTCGGCCGAAGGCGGGGCGACCGAAACGCTGCTTCGCAACGGCGCCGGTCGCTTGCAGGCATTCGTCTACGGCGCGCTGCCCAGTTGTTCGACCGAACTGGTCAGCTACACCGTGTACCGATGGGAATGCGCAATCCGCGGTTCGGTGATCATGGGCATGGTCGGCGCCGGCGGCCTTGGCCAGCAGCTCGATATCTCGGTCAAGATGCTGGCCGGCGCCGAGGTGGCGACGATTCTGCTGATCTTCATCGGCCTGGTGGCGCTCGCCGACGCGCTGTCGGCGTTCCTGCGGCGCAGGATGGGCTGATGAAAGTGTCCGGCGCCGGCTCGGTACCGCGGATCGCACCGCGCGTTGACGCGCTCATCGTGTTTGCCGTGATCTTGGCGTTGATCGCCGCCAGCTTCGCGACGCTCGACCTGCAGCTCGGCGCGCTGTTCGGCTCCGATGCCCTCGGCAAGATGGCGGAGTTTGCCAGCGGTTTCGCGCCGCCCGACCTGTCGCCCAAATTCCTCGCGCGCGTGGCCGAGGGCGCCGTCGAGACACTGGCGATGTCGGCCCTCGGTTCGCTGATCGCCGCGGTACTGGGACTGCTGCTCGCGCTTCCCGCCTCGCGCATACAGCATCACTGGCTGCGACGGGCGGCACGGCTGGTGCTGAACGTGCTGCGCTCGATCCCGGAACTCGTGTGGGCGGCGCTGCTGGTGATTGCCGCCGGGCTCGGCCCGTTTCCGGGAACGCTGGCACTGGCCGTGCACACCGCCGGCGTGCTCGGCCGACTGTTTGCGGACACGCTGGAGAACCTGCCACCAGCACCGGCCGAGGCATTGCGCACCAACGGAGCCTCGGCCGTCCAGGTCTTTCTCTACGCCACCGCGCCGCAGGCGACGCCGCAATTCATCTCCTACACGCTTTACCGATGGGAAAACAACATTCGTGCCGCAACGGTGCTCGGCGTGGTCGGCGCCGGTGGGCTGGGGCAGCTGCTGTACGTGCACCTGAGCTGGTTCCAGATGCCACAGGTCGCCACCGTCGTGCTGGCGATGGTGCTGCTGGTGCTGATCGTCGACCTGGTGAGCTACATCGCCCGCCAGCGGCTGACGCGTTGAAGGATCGCCGGCGGCGTCATTCGAACTTGACGGTCAGACCGGTCAGAAACAGTGCATCGCCTTTCTTGATGCCCACACCGGGGTCCGTGTTGTAACGATAGTTGACGCCTGCGGTCAGATTCAGCGTGCGATTGATCGCCACGGCCACGCCGGCATCGAATTCAGCGCGATACTCGCCAGCTTCGTTGAGATTCGGATAGACGACGAACTTCTGCTTGAAGGTCGTCGTCTCGGTGAGTCGATGCGTCGACTCCTCACCGAGCAGCGCCTCTGCGTGCCCGTATCGCGATCGCACGCTGCCGGCGACCAGCTTCGGGCTGAAGTAACGATCCTGCGTGTAGCCGAGACCCGCAAACACGTCGACCTTGTTCGCTTCGGTATCGACGAACTTGTAGCCGAGGCCGCCGGCGCCGGACAAGCGAAGTTCAAGGTTGGCGGGTTTGTCGCGCAGGTAATCCGCCTGCCCGAACGCAAAGGTCCGCGCCGTCAGATTGAGGTTGTAGCGGCCGCCGATGCCAAGCAACTCGGCGGTGGTCTTTCCGTCCGTACGGCCGTAGAGCGAGCGCGCGTACACGGCGATCTTGTCGCTGGTGGTCGCCCGCATGCCATTGGCATTCAGGCTGGCGCTGCTTGATTTGTTGTTGCCCGACGAATAGCTGGCTGCCGCGCCGATGGAGCCGCGCCAGCGGCCGTCGGCCTTGACCGGAGTCTGTGCGAACGCACTGCCAGCCACAATCGATGCGGCAACGAGAAATCCGAGCTTAGCTGGACGACGAAGACAAACAGGCATGCGACCTCCAGACGGGCTGAAAGATGAATGAACAGGGGTCGGCGCCGCCGCGGAAATCCGGCGCGTCGGCCGGCGCAACGATCACGCGCGAATTCTGCGCCGGCGCCGG
>JBFGOX010000467.1:0-3003 GCA_041565015.1 Burkholderiaceae bacterium | reverse complement strand
GCGCTGCCGCGAGGGCAGCGTTCACGCGCTCACGCTGCGGATAGGGTTCGTCGGCATGGCCGCTGCGGCCACGCGCGTCGGCTTCGCAGGCGTCGAGCACCTGCGCCAGCAGGCCAGGGCGCCGCAGTGCGTCGCAGCGTTCGAGCAGCCGGACCAGCGCCACGGCGTCGAGTTCGAGCGCGCGATGGATGTGGCCGTGCTCGCGGGCGGCGAGGATCGACGCGTCACGGCAATCGTTCGGCACCCGCAGCCGCTCGTTGATCGCGCGCGCCAGTTCAACGCCGCGTGCTTCGTGGCCGGCATGGCGCGGCCATTCGTCTTTCGGCGTCGTTCCCTTGCCGAGGTCGTGCAGCGCCGCGGCCCAGCGCGCCGGCAACTGCGCGTTCAGGCGCGCGGCGGCATCGAGCACCAGCATCAGGTGCACGCCGGTGTCGACTTCCGGGTGCACGTCGGCACGCTGCGGCACACCCCACAGGCGATCGATCTCCGGCAGCAGGCGCGCCAGCGCGCCGGCCGCGCGCAGCGCCTCGAACATCCGCGACGGCCGCGGCTCCATCAGCCCGCGCGACAGTTCCTGCCAGGTGCGCTCCGGCACCAGCGCGTCGACCTCACCGGCCGCCGTCATCGCCCGCATCAGCGCCAGCGTTTCGTCGGCAATCCGGAAATCCGCAAAACGCGCGGCGAAACGCGCCACGCGCAGGATTCGCACCGGATCCTCGGCGAACGCCGGGCCGACGTGGCGCAGTTGCCCGGCTTCGAGGTCGGCGCGACCGCCGAACGGATCGATCAGTCCGCCGCCTTCGTCGAGCGCCATGGCGTTGATCGTCAGGTCGCGCCGCGCCAGGTCGTCTTCGAGCGTGACGTCCGGCGCGGCAAGAAAGGCGAAGCCGTGATAGCCGGGCGCGGTCTTGCGCTCGGTCCGCGCCAGCGCGTATTCCTCGTTCGTCTTCGGATGCAGGAAGACCGGGAAATCCTTGCCGACCGGCCGGAAGCCCGCGGCGATCATTTCGCCCGGCGTGGCGCCCACGACCACCCAGTCGCGATCGGCGACCGGGCGGCCGAGAAGCTGGTCGCGCACGCAGCCGCCGACCGCGTAGACCTTCATTCGCAGCGATTCACTGCGCGATCACCTCGGCCTCTTCATGCGCCGCCTCGATCCATTCCTTCATCGGCGCCGTGGCCAGCAAGCTCTTGACGTAGGCTGACAGCGGCGCCGGCAGCGGCACCGCGTAGGTTTGGAAGCGGGTCGCGACCGGCGCATAGAACGCATCGGCGATCGAGAACTTGCCGAAAAGGAACGGTCCGCCACTGCGCTGCAGCGATTCGCTCCAGATCGACTCGATGCGCGCGATCTGTTCGGCCACTTCGGCCAGCGCCAGTGAACCGGCGCCGCGACCCGGCAGGCTGGCGCGGATGTCCATCGGCAAGTGGGCGCGAAGCGCACCGAAACCCGAGTGCATCTCGGCGACCACCGCTCTTGCGCGAGCGCGGTCAGCGGCGTCGGCGGGCCAGAGGCTGGCGCCAGCGTAGGCCTCGTTGACGTACTCGCAGATCGCCAGCGAGTCCCACACGGTCAGGTCGCCGTCGGGCCGGCGATCGACCAGGCAGGGTACGCGGCCGGTGGGCGAGTACTTCAGGATGCTGGCCCGCGTTTCCGGATGATCAAGCGGGATGCGGACCTCGTCGAATCCGAGGCCGGCCATCTTCATCGCCAGCCACGGCCGCAGCGACCACGACGAATAGTTCTTGTTGCCGATCACGAGCGTCAGAGACATCGGGGCACCTCCTGTGTCGTGCGTCGGCCATGCAGGACCTCAGCGCCGCGCGCGCGCGCGGAAGCCGCCGAACCGCGTGCGCGGGTGCAGGCCGGCCAGATAAAGCGAAGCTTCGGGTTCCATCGGTGTGGCAGTGATCCCCAGTTCGGGTGCGGGTCTGTACGGTTGCGTGCTGGCGATGTTGTCGCGCTTCATCGAGTCGAGATTGTCGACGCTCAGCAGCGGTTCCCCAGGCGCGAGTTCCATCAATCGCGCCTGCATCCTGGCAAGACCGTCGGGCAGCGCGACCACGAGCCGCCGGTAGCCAGCCGCCGCGGCGGCGAACTGCACCAGTTCGCGCAACGTGTAGACCTTCGGTCCGCAAAGCTCGTAGGCCTTGCCGATCGTGGCGTCGTTGTCGAGACTGTTGACGAACGCCCGCGCGACATCCTCGACCCATACCGGCTGGAACTTCACCTCGGCGCCGCCGATCGGCAGCACCGGCGTAAAGGCCGCCAGCTTGGCGAACATGTTGAGGAAGGCGTCTTCGGCGCCAAAGACGACCGACGGCCGGAGGATCGTCCAGGCCAGCTTCGATTGGCGCACGAGCGTTTCTGCGCGGCCCTTGCTGCGCTGGTACATCGAAGGCCCGTCGGGATCGGCGCCGAGCGCGCTCATGTGCAGATAACGGCGCACCTTCCTGGCTGCGCAGGCCGCAAGCAAACGCCGCGTCAGTTCGACGTGCGCGCGCTCGAACTGCGCCTCGCTGCCATGCAAGATGCCGACCAGGTTGATCACCGCGTGCTGGCCGGCGACCAGCGTGTCGAGCGCGGCGGCGTCGTGGATGTTGGCCTCGACGACGTCGCAAGTCGGCAGCATGATCAGATGCTTGGCGCGGTCGCGGCGCCGTGACGGCACCACGACGCGGCAGCCGCGGCCGACGAGCAGGTTGACGATGTAGCGGCCGATGAACCCCGAGCCGCCGATGACGAGTACGTTCTTGTGCTGCATGTGCCGGCGCCGTCCGAAGGGCGCTGATTTTACGGCGCGCCGCTGGCGGATGTTTGCCGCGCTCTGGGCGCCAGATTCTGCGCGCGGTACTGCGGCTCGCTGCGGCCCGCGTTCCTTGGCGCGATAGAGCGCGACGTCGGCACGACGTACAAGCTCGTCGGCATCTTCCGCATCCTGCGGATAGGCGGCGATGCCGACACTGGTTCCTAAGAAGATCCCCCTTTTGTCGACCACATAG
>JBFGOX010000466.1:0-3007 GCA_041565015.1 Burkholderiaceae bacterium | reverse complement strand
GACCTCGGCTACGACCGCACGCATCCGCGCTTCGTCGGCCGCGTGATGGCCGAGACGCCGACGCGGCGTGCTGACCAGATCGAGAACCTGTATGCGATCCGTCTCGGCACTGGTGTCAACGCGCGGCAACTGCTCGATGCGCTGTTCCCGTCGGCGCAGAACACCGGCGCCGATACGGCCGCGACCAACCTGATATTGACCCAAGGCCGGCGCGCATCGTTCGAATTGGCCGGCGGCAACGACGGCCTGCAGCCGACAGCAGGGGTGTATCGGGATGCCTTCGAGGCGCTGGCGGCGCTCGACGACATCTCGATCGTCGCCGCGCCGGGATCGAGTGCCTATGGCGAGCGCGATGCGATCCGCGGCGCCTTGATCACGCACGCCGAAGGCCGGCGCATGTATCGCATCGCCGTGCTCGACACGCAGGAAGGGCAGAACCCCGGCGCCGCGCGGATGGAGCGGGCGGCGATCGATTCGCGCTACGCGGCGATGTACTTCCCCTGGGTGGTGATCGCCAATCCCAATGCGCGGCCGGGGCGCGACGACATCCCCAGGGAGATCCGCCTGCCGCCGTCGGGCTTCCTCTGCGGCATCTACGCGCGCAACGATATCGAGCGCGGCGTGCACAAGGCGCCGGCCAACGAGGTGGTGCGCAGCGCCTTGCGCTTCGAGCGCGAGATCAGCTTCGGCGAGCAGGAGATGCTCAATCCGCTCGGTGTGAATTGCCTGCGCTTTTTCCCCGGCCGTGGCTATCGTGTCTGGGGCGCGCGCACCGCCAGTACGGACCCCGAGTGGAAGTACGTCAACGTGCGGCGCTACTTCAATTACCTCGAAGCGTCGATCGACCGCGGCACGCAGTGGGCGGTGTTCGAACCGAACGGCGAGCGGCTGTGGGCCAACGTCCGCACGACGATTTCCGATTTTCTCTACAACGAGTGGGTCAACGGCGCGCTGCTCGGCAGCCGGCCCGAGGAAGCGTTCTTCGTCCGCTGCGACCGCACGACGATGACGCAGAACGATCTGGACAACGGCCGGCTGGTCTGCCTGATCGGCGTGGCGGCGCTGAAGCCGGCCGAGTTCGTGATCTTCCGCATCGGCCAGAAGACCGCCGATGCGCGTGAATGACTGAGCGAGGAGCATCGCCATGGCCGAACGGACCCACCCCTACGGGGCCTTCAACTTCCTGGTCGAGATCGACGGCTCGGACACGCTCGGCGGCTTTTCCGACGTCTCCGGCCTCGGCACCGAGATCACCATCGCCGAGTACCGCAACGGCAACGAGCGCGAGAACCACGTGCGCAAGGTGCCGGGCATCCACAAGGTCGGTGACGTCACGCTCAAGCGCGGCATCGTCAATTCGACGTCGATGTGGGACTGGATCACGCTGACGCGCAACGAAGGCGTGAAGGGCCAGAAGAACGTCGTTGTCACGCTGCTCGACGAGGCGCGCAACGCCGTGCAGAGCTGGAAGCTGCGCGGCGTGGTGCCGATGAAGTACACCGGGCCGACGCTGGCCGCCAAGGGCGGCGGCGACGTGGCGATGGAAGAACTGGTGCTGTCGGCCGAGGCGGTCGAGATCGAGGCGGCCTGACGCTGAAGGGCTGCCGATGTACGGACTGAGCTTCAGCGAACGCCGTGTCGATTCGCGGCCGACCGCGCCGCGCGCCGACATCGCGTTGTTCGTCGGCTGGTGCGACTGGCACGCCAGCACGCGCGTCGACGCCGAACTGGCGGCGTTTTCTGAACAGCGGCTGGCGCGCACGCTTGCCGTGGGCACGCCGCTGCCGCTCGATGTGCCGGTGCCGTTCGACAGCTGGGCACAGTTCGATCAGGCGGCCCACTGGCGCGGCCGCGCGGTCGTCGGCAGTGTTACGCGCGCCGATGCATCGCTCGGCGTGGCGGTGCGCGATTTCTTCGCCAATGGCGGCGAGCGCTGCTTCATCGTGCTGCTCGGCAGCCCGTTGGCGGTCGGCACGGTGCCGTCCGATCCGGACGCTGCCTTCGACCGCCTGCTGCCGGCATTTGTCGATCGCCAGCGCGCGACCTGGCGCGGGCTGGCGCACGTCAAGGCACTCGACGAGGTTGCGCTCGTGCTTGCCCCCGACCTGCCGGATCTCGTTGCTACCGGCACCGAGCCGCTGCCGCCGTCGCGCGACGAACCCGATCCGCCGGAAGTGTTTATCGAGTGTGCAACGCGCCCGCAACCGCGAACCGGCGATCCCGGCGTGCTGCGGCTGCCGGCGCCGCGCTGCGACGACGACGGCTATGCGCGCTGGCGCCGCTACGCGCAGCGCATCGGCGCTTTCCTGGCCCAGCATCGGCGCGACTGCATGGCGCTGCTGGCGCTGCCACTGCCGGCGCGCGGTGCGCGTGCGGGCCGCGACGCGCGCAACGCGGTCGCGGGGCTCAATTCGAGCTTCGTGCAGGTGGCCTATCCCTGGCTGCGCCCGGTGCAACCGCCGCGCACGGCGCAGGGGCTGGTCGCGCCCGACGGCGCGCTGGCCGGGCTGGTTGCTGCCACCTGCCTGGCGCAAGGCGCGTTCCGCACGGCGGCCGGCCGGACGCCGCGCGAGGTCTACGATGTCGAGCCGCTGCCGCCGCAGCGCGAACTCGTCACGCCGGCCGCTGGCACTGAGGTGCAGGCGTGGACCGCGCGGCTGTCGCTGTTCGCCCCGCGCCTCGGCCGCATCGAACTGCTCAGCGACCGCACGCTGTCGGATCGCGCCGGCTGGCGCAACGCGCCGGTCGGCCGATTGATGGGGCAACTGCTGCGGCTGGCGCGCGACCTCGGCGAGGCGCTCGCCTTCGAGGCCGCCGGCGAGGCGCTGTTCGCCGCGATCCGCCGCCGCTTCGAGTCGCTGCTGACCGTGCTGTGGCAGGCCGGCGCGCTGCGCGGCGCGAATCCGGCCGAGGCGTTCGGCGTGCGCTGCGACCGCTCGACGATGACGCGTAACGACCTGGATAACGGCCGCGTGATCTGCCTGGTCGAGTTCGCGCCGGCGTATTC
>JBFGOX010000465.1:0-3008 GCA_041565015.1 Burkholderiaceae bacterium | reverse complement strand
GGTACGTGATCCTCAGTGCCGCGGGGAAGCTGGCGCTGCCCGACCTGCTCACCGCCAAGCACAACGAACATCTGGTCGGCGTCTCCTTCGCCTTGATGCTGCTGCATCACCTGGCGACTGACTACGACACGAAGTCGATCCTCTATCTGAGCGCGGCGCTCCAGTTTGCGTCGCTCGCCATCCTGCTGGCGCTGGCGTGGCCGCTGCTGCCCAAAGATCGGCGCCGTGGCTGGCATGCGCTGCTCGTTTCGCTGACGATGCTTTCGTTGGCTCCGGCGTGGAACATCCTGTGGGGCTTCCAGACCGCGTGGTACCTGATCACGTTCTTCTTGCTCGCGTCGCTCTGGTTCCTGTCCCGCTCGAGGCAGACACAGCGAGCAAGCAGCGCCTGGCTTGCTGCCGGGGCGCTATGCGCGCTTCTGGCGTCGTTCAGTTCGGTACAGGGGCTCGCCGTCTGGCTGGCCGGCGCGGTCTTTCTATACGCCGCGACCGGCGGGGGCCGACGGGCACTTCGGGATCACCACCTGCAGATCTGGTTGGGCTTGACCGTCGCCGCCGTCGCGCTGCACGCCTGGGTCACCGCGTTGACGCCGACACCGCACGGTTCGTCACGAGAAATCTTCGCCTCCATCGCCGCCGACCCGCTCGGACTCGGCCGCTTCATGCTGGCGACGATGAGCACGGTCTGGGGCGATCGACTGGGCGGAAAAGCCTTGTACGCAGGCATCTTGATCGCCCTGCTGTGCAGCGTCGGGCTTGTCGGTGGCCTGGCGTCGCGGCAAGTCGCGCGATTCGCGATGCCTCTGGCGCTGATCGTCTTCGGCTTCGCTTTTGCGCTGATGGTGACGATCGGCCGACTGCGCTTCGGACAACCGGCCGCACTGGAATCCCGCTACAGCGGCTATCTACTGCTGGCCGTTGCCGGCAGCTTCCTTGTGCTGATGGTCCTGACCGAAAAGGCCCGCTTTCGGCGAGGTGTCACGGGGTTGCGGGCGCTCGTTGCGGCCTTGATCGTCGTTCCGTTCATTTCCTCCGCGATCATCGGCCTGAAAACCGGCCGCAACTGGCGCCTCGACCGGGGCGTCGGCGCCATGATTCTGCTGAACGTCGACAGCGAACCGCGCTTCAAGATCGAGCGGACGATCTGTTGGAGCGCCGATATCGTTCTTCAGCAGACACCGCAGCTTCGAGCGCTATCGCTGAGCACTTTCGCGCGCGGGGATTCGGCGATCCCTCGGCAGGCAGCGGACTTTCGAACGCCGCCACCCGGTTTTCGAAGCCTGCTCGAACGCCGGCCGAACGAACAAGAGGCGCTCGAACAATTGTGGCACGCCTACGTCGTCGGCCCCGATCTTCGCCGCGCGTTTCCGTTATCGTCGCCGTCGATGGCAGCCGATCTGGTCCGGTGGGCTGCGGAGTCGGCCGGTGGAGATCACTATCTCGCACCCCATCTGGTTGCCTTCGCAGCCGACTACGAACGCCTGCGCAACGAACTTGCGGCCGACGCCAAGCTGGGGCGTTGAAAGCGCCCGGTCGGGCGCGCAACGGCGCGGACGAATGGGCTTTCGGTGCCAATGTCGATACGTTTCGTTACACACCGTGCCGCACAATTCGATGCCTCCAATACGCTAGTCGGGCCGACGGACCAAACTCGCGCTGGGGCCAGCGCTTGTGGGCGGAGTTATCATGCGACCCGCCGTTTGCCGCGGTATGTCGATCGAATGCTCGGGTGCGAGGCTGGTGACGAATCCCGACCGCCCCGGATATCAAGAATTCAAGGCATCAGATCCTTAGAGTCGACTCTCAATGAACAAAGGCCGCGTCACGCTTTCCGTCGTCAGCCACGAACAGCATGCTCTCGTCGATGCCCTGCTCGCCGACCTCGCCGGCATCAACGCATCCGAGCTTGCACGGGTCATCCTGACGCAGAACCTTCCGGAAACGCCGCCGTCGACCAAGGGGCCGCACGCGCCGCCGGTCGAGGTGATGCGCAATCGTGTCCCGCTGGGATTCGGCAAGAATCACAACGCCGCCTTCCGCAAGTGCGACACGGAGTACTTCGCCGTGGTCAATCCCGACATCGCGCTGATGGCGAACCCGTTTCCGGCAATGATCACCGCGCTACGGGCCGGCGCTGGCGTTGCTGCGCCGGTCGTGCTCGAGCCCGATGGACGCGTGGCGGACACGGCACGCAGCCTCATCACCCCCTTCGAACTGATCCGCCGCCGCACGCCCAGGTACACGCCGCCGGAAATCCCGCGCTGGTTTGCCGGCATGTTCCTGTTGTTTCGGTCCGATGCGTTCGCTGCCGTCGGCGGGTTCGACGAGGGTTTCTTCATGTACTGCGAGGATTTCGACATCTGTGCACGGATGCGCCTGGCAGGCTGGCCGATCAGTTTCGTTCGGCAGGTGCAGGTGGTGCATGCGGCGCAGCAGTTGAGCCATCGCTCGCTGCGGCATTTCCGCTGGCATTTGTCGAGTCTCGGCCGCATGTGGACATCGGCAAATTTCTGGCGCTACCGCCGGCTTGTCAAGCAGCTGAAGGTCGAGGAAAACGCCGGAACCGCTGGACTGTTTCCGGGCGAGGACGCGCGATCGTAGGCGGTTTCGGCGGCCGGCGAGCGTATCGACGCCAGCCCGCAAGATTGGCATCCTGTCACTTGGTCCACCGGCTGCCGCTGGATGAATGAGTTCGCCTCCGTCACCTGAAGATCTGCTGGGCTGCCGCGTCCTCGTCGTCGGCGATGCGATGCTTGACCGCTATTGGTTCGGCGAGGTCGAGCGCATTTCGCCGGAAGCGCCGGTGCCGGTGGTGCGCGTGCGCGCGACCGAGGAGCGGCTCGGCGGCGCGGCCAACGTCGCGCGCAACATCGTTGCGGTCGGCGCACAGGCCGGCCTGCTGACCGTTGTCGGCGACGACGACGCCGGCCGCAGCATCGGCCGCCTGCTCGCCGACAGCCGCATCCGCGGCCACCTGCCGATATAGATCCCGCCAGTACTGCAGCAGC
>JBFGOX010000464.1:0-3015 GCA_041565015.1 Burkholderiaceae bacterium | reverse complement strand
GGGGCTGGGCAACCTCGTGCGCTACGTGCCCTATCCGGTGCATGCCGGGTACATGACCGGCGTCGCGGTGCTGATGATCGCCGCGATGCTGCCGCATCTGCTCGGGCTGTCGGGCGCCCGCGGCGACATGGACTGGCGCAACATGCAGCCGCTCGCAGTCGTCGTCGCGCTCACCGCGATTTGGACTGCGATGAAGGCCCCCGCCTGGATGCGCCGGGTGCCCGTGTACCTGACGGCGCTGCTGGCCGCCACCGCCTTGCATCATGTCCTGGCGTTGACGCCGCTTGCCGGCTATCTCGGGCCGCTGTTCAACGCGCCCGAGTTCGTATGGCCGCGGCTCGACGCGGTGGCGCCGGTCGCCAGCCACATCGACGACGGACTGCTGGGCGACAAGATCTGGCTGCTGGTCGAGTTCGCGGTCCTGGTGGCCCTGATGTCGAGCCTGCAGACGGCACTGGCCAGCTCGAGCGTCGACGAACTCACGCACAAGCGCCGCAAAAGCGGGCGGGAACTGTTTGCGCAGGGCATGGCCAATGTTGCGGTCGGCGTGATCGGCGGTCTGCCGAGCTCCGGTGCGAGCTCGCGCACGGTGGTCAATCTGGACGCCGGCGGCAGCACGCAGATGTCGCGGCTGATTTTCGGTGTCACGCTGCTGGCCGCGCTCTCCTTCGGCCTGCGCTACATGAGCTACCTGCCGATGGCGGCGATTGCCGGCGTCTTCTCCGCCGCGGCCCTCACGCTGGTCGATGCCTGGACCCGGCGCGCGACCGGCGTGCTGTGGCGCCAGACGCTGCGCTGGCGCGTGCCGAGGTCGCTGGCGCAAAGCTACGCGGTGATGAGCCTGGTGGCGGGCATCACGATCTTCGTGTCGCTGGCGGTCGCGATCGCCATCGGGACTTTCGTGGCGATGGTGATGTTCATCCGCAGCAACATCAAGCCGCCGATCCGCCAGCTGGTCCATGCCGATCGCCGCTCCTCGCGCAAGGTGCGTCCGGCGGCGGAGGCCGAACTGCTGCGCACGCATGGCGGCCGGGTCGCCCTGCTGGAACTCGACGGCGCGCTTTTCTTCGGCACGGCGGAGGCGGCCGACGAGGAAATCGAGCGGTTGGCGCACAGCTGCGACCAGATCGTGCTTGACTTCGAGCGCGTCAGCGAGGTCGATGCCAGCGGTGCGCGCGTGCTGCTGCGCGCCGCCGATACCGTCCGCCGCGCCGGCAAGCATCTGCTGCTTGCCGGGCTGAGGCCGCGCGACGCACGCATGCGGATGATTCGCGACATGGACGTGCACGGTCGCCTTGCCGACGCGCAGTTCTTCCCCGACGCCGACCGCGCGCTGGAACACGCCGAGGACCAGTTGATCGCGAAGCTGGCGCACGAGCCGGCCGATCGGCCGACGCTGCAGCTGCACGAGACCCTGCTCGGTGTCGGGCTGCAGGCCGACGAACTCGCCGAACTGGCGTCGCTGATGACCGAGCTTCACTTCTCCAAGGGACAGCCGGTGTTCCGGCGCGGCGAGGCCGGCGACGCGATGTACGTCTCCCTGCGCGGGCAGATTGGCATCTGGCTGCCGGCCGGCGACGAGAAGGACGAGGGCGGGCGGGGGCGACGGATGGTGTCGTTCGCGCCCGGCGTGGCCTTCGGCGAGATCGGATTGCTCGAAGGGCGGGCGCGCTCGGCCGACGCGATTGCCGAGGAGGACGCCGTGGTGCTTCAATTGTCGCGGGCAAACTATGAACGGCTCGCCGCTGACCATCCGGCGCTGCTCGGGAAACTGCTGCTCAACCTGAGCCGGTTGCTGTCGTCGCGCGTGCGTGCGCTGACAGAAGAACTGGAGGCCGCCAACACGGCGCGTTGACGGCACGCCTGACGATCGCCGCGGCCGACGAACTCATCGCGCACACAGCGCGCAGATCAACAAGAAATCGAAGGGAGCCTCGCTCGGTGGCCACCGCATCCACGAAGTATCCGCATCGTGACGCGCAGCTTGCCCATCATCTGAACGCGCTGTTCGGCGATCTCGGCAGCGCCACCGTCACCTTCCTCAAGCAGCATCTGCAGTGGGTAGAGATTGCGGCCGGCGAGGTCCTGATCGAGCAGGGCACGCCCGGCGACTCGGCGTTCCTGTCGATCAGCGGCCGGCTGCGCGTCTACGTCGCCGGCGACGACGGCGCACCACGCATGGTTCGCGAGCTCGGTCGCGGCGAAGTGATCGGCGAGATGAGCCTGTATACCGGCGAGCCGCGCACGGCGACGGTCGTGGCGGTACGCGACTCGGTGCTGGTGAGGCTCGACAAGCCGCAGTTCGAGGCGCTGATCGCGAGCCAGCCGCAGATCTCGATCACCTTCACGCGGCAGATCATCGAGCGGCTGCAGACACAGCATCTGCGTCGGCCGGTCGCTGCACCGGTGACGATCGGGCTGCTGCCGATCTCCGCCGGCGTGGCGCTGCAAGACTTCGCGCAGCAACTGGCCTCCCAACTGGCGCGCTACGGCAGGGTCGGCGTCGTCGACGCGGCGGCGATGGACGGTGCCATCGGCGAGGCAGGCTTCCGGCTGAGCGACGATGCCGAAGCCGGCCGGCGCATCGCGCTGGCGCTCGACGGCATCGAAGCCGAACACGACTTCGTGCTGCTCATTGCCGACGCCGACGCCAGCGCCTGGACGCGTCGCTGCGTGCGGCACAGCGACGAACTGCTGCTGGTGGCCGATGCGGCGCAGACGCCGGCCGTGCACGCGATCGAACAGGCTTGTCTGACCGGGCGGCCGGCGCGCGCGGAAGCGGCGGAGATCCTGGTCCTGCTGCACGCACCGAACCTGGTCAGCCCGCGCAACATGCGGGCGTGGCTGGCGCGCCGGCCCGTCACCAGCCATGTCAACCTGCGGCTGGAACTGGAGCGCGACGTCGCGCGGCTGGCGCGGCTGCTGAGCCGCAATGCGATCGGCCTCGTGCTCGGCGGCGGCGGCGCGCGCGGCGTCGCGCACCTGGGCATCTGGCGCGCGCTGCAGGCGCGTGGC
>JBFGOX010000463.1:0-3018 GCA_041565015.1 Burkholderiaceae bacterium | reverse complement strand
TTGTCTCACCGGCGCGGGCCGCGGCATCGCGGTCGATTTCCTTGTATCACACGCATACCGGCGAACGTCTGAGCGTCGTCTATTTCGAGCGTGGCGACTACGTGGCCGATGCGCTGACTTCGCTCAAACACCTGCTGCGCGATTTCCGCAGCGGCGAGGCCAGCGACATCGACCCGGCGCTGTTCGACCAGCTCGCCGCGCTGAACGTCGCCTGCGGTTCGGGAACGTTCGAAGTGATCTCCGGTTTCCGCTCACCGAAAACCAATGACATGTTGCGCGGTCGCGGCAACGGCGTGGCCAAGGGCAGCCTGCACCTGCAGGGACGCGCGATCGACGTTCGGCTGGCCGGGTGCGATACGCGCCGACTGCGCGATGCCGCCATCGCGATGAAGCAGGGTGGAGTCGGCTATTACGCGCGCTCGGACTTCGTTCACCTCGATACGGGGCGCGCGCGCACCTGGTGACCCGGGCCGGGGCCGGGCGGCTGATGCGATCAGACCGCGCCGCAGCCCCGGAATCTGGTCGGGGCTGGCGTGCCTGCGCCTGTCGGTCAGTGCGTGATCGAGACCAGCACGCTGCAGTGCGCGTGCTCGATCAGCGCCGGCGAGGTCGAGCCGCGCCACCAGCGCGCGGCCCAGCTGTCCAGATGCTTGTGGCCGATGACGACCAGGTCGGCCCCGATCTTCTTCGCGTAGCCGGTGATCTCCGCGACCGGTTCGCCGACGACCACTTCGCCGCTGGCCGGGTAGCCCGAGTTCGCCAGCCGGCGCAGGCCGTCGTCGAGGATGCCCTGGAAGCGTTTCTTTTCTTCCTCTTCGCTTTCGTTGATGTAAAGCCCGCCTTCGAGCCCCGCATACGTGGTCGCCAGGCGCGGCATCACGGCGACCAGATGCATCTCGGCTTGGCTCCACTGGGCGATGTCGAGCGAATCGAGCAGCGCCTTCTGCCCGGATTCGGAGCCGTCGTAGGCCAGCAGAATTCTCTTGTACATCGGTGCCTCCTGGGTGTTGTCGGACTGCCCCTCGGAGAGGGCGGATACCAAAACATTCTCGCGCCAATGCGCGATCCCCGCCATATGCCGCCGCCAGCGGTGTCGCGCGGCGCAATCGGAGCACCTTGCAGCCGCGGGCCGCCTATTGCAACGGCTTGCCGAATCCGGGCCGAAACAGACGCGCGCCGGCCGGCGCAGTGCTGGACGGGATCGTTCTGGTTAAATTGCGCGGCAGTCCGGGCCCGAACTGCGGGTGGTGTCGATGTGACGCCCGGTTGCCGGCGGGGAACGCGGGCTCATCGTCGGCCGGAACCGGAATGTGTTTTCCTTCGCCTGAACGGGCACGCACGGGAGTCAACGTGAGCACGACGAAGAAGTTTGCCTCGCACGCCGATGTCGAGGAAAAGAAGATCAGCTTCGACAGGCTGTCGGACAACGCGTATGCATACACGGCCGAGGGCGACCCGAACACCGGCATCGTCATCGGCGACGACGCGGTGCTGGTGGCCGACACGCAGGCCACGCCGGTGATGGCGCAAGACGTCATCCGCCGCATCCGCGCGGTGACCGACAAGCCGATCAGGTACGTGGTGCTGACGCACTACCACGCGGTGCGCGTGCTCGGCGCCAGCGCCTACTCGGCGCAGGAAATCATCGCCAGCCAGGACACGTACGATCTGATTGCCGAGCGCGGCGAGCAGGACAAGAAAAGCGAGATCGAGCGCTTTCCGCGGCTGTTCCGTGCCGTCGAGTCGGTGCCGGGGCTGACCTGGCCGACGCTGACCTTCAAGGGCGAGATGACGCTTTGGCTCGGCAAGCTCGAGGTCAAGCTGCTGCAGCTCGGCCGCGGCCACACCAAGGGCGACACCGTGGTGTGGCTGCCGCAGCAGAAGATCATGTTCTCCGGCGACCTGGTCGAGTTCGACGCCACGCCGTATTGCGGCGACGCCTATTTCGAAGACTGGCCGCACACGCTCGATGCGATCGCCGCACTGAAGCCGGAGAAACTGGTGCCGGGCCGCGGCGCCGCGCTGACCACGCCGGGTCAGGTGCAGGAAGGGCTGGCCGGGACGCGCGCTTTCGTCGCCGAACTGTACGCGGCGGTCAAGCGCGGCGCCTCGGCAGGGAAAGACCTGCGCGCTGTCTACCGCGATACGTACGACGAACTGAAACCCAAGTACGGCCACTGGGTCATCTTCGACCACTGCATGCCGTTCGATGTCTCGCGCGCCTACGATCTGGCCAAGGGCCATGCCGACCCGCGCATCTGGACCGCGCAGCGCGACCAGGAGATGTGGCAGGCGCTGGAAGGGTGAGTGAAGCGTCGCCGCGACTGAGTCGCAAGCGCGGTGCTGAAGACCTATTGCTATCCGAAGCTCGACGCGGTGATCTCGCCCGCACTGTGCGGCTCGCCCGCCAAGGCAAAGCCGGTAGCGCAGGCGCCGGCCCGACCGACCCCTGATTTTCAGTTCGATCTGCTTTTTCTCCCCGAATGGGTTCCGGCTCGAGTCGACCGCCAACACCGGCACGCCAGAGATGATGCAAGAACTCGACAGGGTGGCGCGGGCGATGATCGACGGCAGGAGCAATATCAAGCGCGCGCCCAAGCACTCGGCGTGGGTGCACGACCGCAGCATGGCGAAGATCTGACGCTGTTGCCGATTCACCGCGAAAGAAGGGTCGGCGTCGCGCCTGCTGATTCGGCCGCGAAGTCTTTTCGCTTCAGCCGCTTGTCGACAGTCGGATTGCGAGGAAGCGGCTGAGCGCGGAAACCGTTGTTCTTCGTCCGTGGATTCGCAGCCTTGCGCCTTGCTGCCGGATCCGCCTGGCGCGTGTCAAGGCGACCGGCAAATCGATGACCCCACCGAAACGTAGCGCGTGCCATCCCAGAGCACGCCATTGCCACAGTCTTGCGACGGAGCCGAACTCCACGCCAGACCATCCGCAGACGTTTCGCGGTGTGTATTGCTGATCGCCAGGTATCGGTTGACAGCGGTCGTCACCGCGTTCATGGGGGGTAGGGGCTC
>JBFGOX010000462.1:0-3022 GCA_041565015.1 Burkholderiaceae bacterium | reverse complement strand
AGAAAGTCTTCAGGCCGGCGACGTGGTGGCGATGCTGGCCATTGATGACGCGGTGGCCGAACTCGAGGAGCTTTTCGCGCCGGCGCCGGCGGTGCCGGAGTTCTCGCTCGACGCGCAGACGCATCTGGGTGATCTGCGCGACTACTACGGTTTCGAGATTCCTGCTGACGCGACCGCAGCCGAGACGGTCGGCGCTTTCCTGCACGCACGGCAGCGCGGCCGGCCCGCCGTCGGCGACCGCATCCAGGTCGGGCGGGTGATCCTGTCCGTTCGCCGGGGTTCCGGCGGCGAGATCCGCCGCGTCGGCCTGCGCGTCGCGCCGCGAGACGCGGACGGCGCCGCCTGAAATGCGCGGCCGCTAGACGCAGCGGCCACCGTCGACCTCCAGGCAAGCGCCGGTGATGAACTCGGCTTCGTCCGAGGCGAGGAACAGGCAGGCGTTGGCCACGTCGGCCGGCCTCGACATGCGGCCGAGCGGAATGGTGGCGAGGAACTTCTTGCGGTTTTCCGGCGTGTCGGGCAGGCCCATGAAGTGCTCGAGCAGACCGGTCTCGCCGATCACCGGGTTGATGCAGTTGACGCGGATCCTGTCCGGTCCGAGCTCGGCGGCCATGCCCTTGCTGGTGATGATCACGGCGCCCTTGGTTCCGTTGTACCAGACGAGTCCCGGGCGCGGCCGCACGCCGGCGGTGGAAGCGATGTTGACGAACACGCCGCCGCCCTGCTGCCGGAAGTAGGGCACGATGGCCCTGGCGGTCAGGTAGATGCTCTTCACGTTGATCGCATAGATGCGGTCGAACTCCTCCTCGCCGACCTCCAGCAGCGGCCGGTTTCGATGCGTGGTGCCCGCGTTGTTGACCACGATGTGCAGGCGGTCGAAGTGCTCGATCGTGGCCGCCAGCAGGCGCTCGACGTCGTCCCGCTTCGACACGTCGGCGTGCACGAACGCGGCGCGGCCACCGCGGTCGCGAATCCCCGCGGCCACGCGCTCGCCGGCCTCGCGCGCGATGTCGTTGACGATCACCGCGCAGCCTTCCTCGGCGAATCGCTCGGCGATGCCCTGCCCAAATCCGGAACCTGCGCCGGTGACGATCGCAACCTTGTCCTGCAGCCTGCCCGCGTTCATTTCAGCTCCTTGCGAAAGAAGATCACGCGCTCCGTCGGGAGGAACCCCACGGCCTGGTGAAAGTTGCGGCTGGCGATGTCGTCGAGCAGCGCATCCGAGGCGAACTCCGCGCAATCACGGTCCGCGGCCCAGCGTTCGGCCGCCGTGCACAGCGCGCGGGCGGCGCCGCGCCGACGCTGCCCCGGCTCGACGAAAATGCCCTCCAGGAAGGCCACCGGCGAACGATCGCAGCCGTTGACCGGATCGACACGCAGCGCAACCTCCGCAAAGCCGACTGCTTCACCGCTGTCGAGCCGGGCGAGCAGCGCGACGAAGCGCCGCGGATCGCGCAGCTGCTGGGCGATCTCGCTGCGATGCGCATCGAGCGAGGTGTTGGGCCACAGGCGGATGCGCAGCGCCAGCCAGTCGTCGACGTCCTTCGCGCTTGCCTGCCCGATCTGCATCGTCTTCAGTCGTGCCGGATGGCGATCGTCTTCAGCCGGGTGAAACCGAGCAGCGCTTCGAAGCCCTTCTCGCGCCCGTAACCGCTCGACTTCACGCCGCCGAAGGGCAGTTCGATGCCGCCACCGGCGCCGTAATTGTTGATGAATACCTGGCCGCAGTTCAGGCGGCGCGCGATCCTGAGCTGGCGCGCGCCGTCGCGCGTCCACACCCCCGCAACGAGTCCAAAGCGCGAGTTGTTGGCGATCGCCACCGCCTCGTCTTCGCCAGAAAAGGGCATCGCCGCCAGCACCGGCCCGAAGATTTCCTGCTGTCCCAGCGCGTGCGTCGGCGGCACGTCGCGCAACAGCGTTGGCGCCTGATAGAAGCCGCCCTCAGGCGCGTTGTCGCTGATCTCGCCTTCGGCGGCGACCTCGATGCCGTCGGCTTGCGCCTGCGACAGGAAGTCCCACACCCGCTGCTGCTGCGAGCGGCGGATCAGCGGGCCGACATCCAGATCGTCGAGCGCCGGGCCGACTTTCAGCCCGCGCATCGCCGCACCCACGCGGGCGACGAGTTCCTCGTATATCGGCCGCTCGACGAGCAGCCGGCTGCCGGCCGAGCAGGTCTGGCCCGCGTTCTGCGCGATCGCGTTGACCACCACCGGGACGACGGCGTCGAGGTCCGCGTCGGCAAAGACGATCTGCGGCGACTTGCCGCCGAGCTCGAGCGTCACCGGGCAGTGATGGACAGCGGCCGCCTGCGCGACCTTCGTGCCGGTCGCCGGCGAGCCGGTGAACGAAATGTGATCGACGCCTTCATGCGCGGCGAGCGCGCTGCCTGCCTCGTGGCCGAGCCCGGTGACGATGTTCAGCGCACCTTCGGGCAAGCCGGCGTCGGCGGCAAGTTCGGCCACGCGCAGCAGGGACAGGCAGGCGTCCTCGGCCGGCTTGACCACGCAGGCGTTGCCAGCGGCCAGCGAGGCGCCGACGCTGCGACCGAAGATCTGCAGCGGGTAGTTCCACGGCACGATGTGGCCGGTCACGCCATGCGGTTCGCGCAGCGTCAGCACCGTCATGCCGGCGCTGTACGGAATCGTCTCGCCATGCAGCTTGTCGGCGCTGCCTCCGTAGTACTCGAAATAGCGCGCCAGCGCCTGGCTGTCCGCGCGGCCCTGCTTCAGTGGCTTGCCGGTGGTGCGCGATTCGAGCTGTGCCAGTTCCTCGGCGTGCTCGAGCACGCGCAGCGCCATTCGTGCCAGCAGGCGTCCGCGCTCGCTCGCACTGTGCCGGCCCCAGGGGCCCTCGCCGCTGTCGCCGAAGGCGGCGCGAGCGGCGCGAACCGCTGCATCGATGTCGGCGGCGCCGCCGCGGGCGATGCGTCCGAACGCCTGTCCGGTCGAAGGATCGATGACGTCGAGCGATTCGATGCCGGCAGCCGCAGACCACCGGTTGCCGATGAAATGGTGCGTGCCTT
>JBFGOX010000461.1:0-3048 GCA_041565015.1 Burkholderiaceae bacterium | reverse complement strand
GGTCATGGCGCACCGCGCGCTGCGGGCGATCGGCCAGCAGGCGATCCAGTTGCACGGTGGCATCGGTATGACCGACGAATACGCAGTGGCGCACTATGTGAAGCGGCTGCTGGCGATCGAGATCGAACTTGGCGACGCCGACACCGCGCTGGCGCGGTTTGCGGCAGCGGCCTGAACCGAACCGTCGCGCGGTCAGCCGAGACGCACGATCAGCTTGCCCTGCGCGCGGCCGGTCTTCGAGCGCTCGAGGGCGGCCACCGCATCGGCAAACCCGAAACGCTCGGAGATCACCGGCTTGATTCGCCCGCGGCGCAGCCACGTGACCAGCGTGCGCAGATCATCGATATTCGGTGCCAGTTTCAGCGTGAATCGCTTGATCGGACGCAGCCGGTTCAGCAGCGGGTCAAGCAGGAACGACGGAAAAGTGGGCAGCGTGCGCACGTATTGACCGCCGCTTGCCAGCAGCGTGGCGATTTCGGCCTCGCCGAGCGTGCTGGCGCAGTCGAGTACCGCGGCAAACGGCCCGCCCCATGACGACACCGGCTGGGTCGTGTAGGTGATCCGGGCTTCCGGTTCGAGCGCGGCGAGCGTCTCCTGGCTGTGCCGGCTGCCGGTGACGGTTGCGCTACCGCCAAGCATGCGCACGACCTGTGCCGCAAAGCTGCCGACGCCACCGGCTGCGCCGTGTACGAGCACCCGGTTGCCGCTGGTGACGCCGGCCAGGCGGCACATCTGCAGCGCAGAAAGGCCAGCCACCGGCAAGGTGCAGGCGTCTTCCAGATCGGCGGCCTCGACCGGCAGCACGTCGCTGACCGCCACGGCGACAAACTGCTGCAGCGCGCCCGGCGGACGCTTGGTCGCTTCGATGAAGCCGACTACCGGCGTGCCGATCGCCGGCTGCGAAACGCCGGCGCCGAGCGCTTCGACCGTGCCGCTGAATTCGCAGCCGATGCCGGCGGGCGGTTTGCTCTTGTAGATCAGCTTGAAGTGCCCCTCGACGAGCTTCCAGTCGAGGGGGTTGATCGAGGCAAAACGCACGCGCACCAGCACTTCGCCGCGTGCCGGACGCGGCTGGGCGACTTCGGTCAGCCGTGCGACCGCGGAAACCGGGCCGAAGACGTCGTAGCGGAAGGCGCGCATCGGTCCGGTTGCGCGGCGCGCCTACGAAAAAGCCTGGATGCCGGTCTGCGCGCGGCCGAGGATCAATGCGTGGATGTCATGCGTGCCCTCGTAGGTGTTGACGACCTCGAGGTTGACCATGTGCCGCATCACGCCGAACTCGTCGGTGATGCCGTTGCCGCCGAGCATGTCGCGCGCGTTGCGGGCGATCTCCAGCGCCTTGCCGCAGGAATTGCGCTTCAGGATGCTGGTGATCTCCACCGAAGCCGTGCCTTCATCCTTCATCCGGCCCAGGCGCAGGCAGCCCTGCAGGCCGAGCGTGATCTCGGTCTGCATGTCGGCAAGCTTCTTCTGGATCAGCTGGTTGGCCGCCAGCGGGCGGCCGAACTGCTTGCGGTCGAGCACGTACTGCCGCGCCCGGTGCCAGCAGTCCTCGGCCGCGCCCAAGGCGCCCCAGGCGATACCGTAGCGTGCCGAGTTCAGGCAGGTGAACGGACCCTTCAGTCCTTCCACGTTCGGCAGTTCGTTTTCCGCCGGAACGAAGACGTCGTCCATGACGATCTCGCCGGTGGTCGACGCGCGCAGGCCGATCTTGCCGTGAATGGGCGGCGCGGAAAGGCCCTTCATGCCCTTGTCGAGGATGTAGCCGCGGATCTTGCCGGCGTCGTTCTTGGCCCAGACGACGAACACGTCGGCGAACGGCGAATTGGAGATCCAGTTCTTCGATCCGCGCAACTGGAAACCGCCGTCGACCTTGCGCGCGCGCGTTTCCATGCTGCCGGGGTCGGAACCGTGGTTCGGCTCGGTCAGTCCGAAGCAGCCGATCCACTCGCCGGTGGCCAGTTTGGGCAGGTACTTGCGTCGCTGTGCCTCGCTGCCGAACTCATAGATCGGCACCATGACCAGCGAACTCTGCACGCTCATCATCGAGCGGTAACCGGACTCGACGCGCTCGATCTCGCGCGCACTCAGCCCGTAACAGACGTAATTCAGTTCCGGACCGCCATAGTCGGCCGGAATCGTCGGGCCGAGCAGTCCAAGCGACCCCATTTCGCGGAAGACGGCCAGATCGCTTTTCTCGTGGCGAAACGCCTCGAGAACCTTGGGCGCCAGCTTGTCCTGGGCATAGCGATGCGCGGCGTCGCGGACCATGCGTTCTTCCTCGGTCAGCTGCGCGTCGAGCAGCAGCGGGTCTTCCCAGTTGAACTGAGCTTTCATGCGCGTGGGGGCTTGTGGCGCGTTCATCGTTCAATCTCCCATGGCGAAGGCTGAAGTTTACGCGTCGACCTCGCGCTCGGCGCGGGCTACCGAATGCCGGCGCAAGCGCGGCCGCACCTCAATCGTCGTGCGCGCGGACTGCGCAGGATCGCGCGCATTTCGCGTGGAGCGATCTGCCGGCTCTGCGGCAGCGACGATGAGCGGATCTCCCACTACGTCGAATACGATCCCGGCTGCGCGATCGGGTTCACGTTTCATTGGCCACGGCCGAGCGGCAGCGCCGGCGACCCGGGCGTCTTCGGCTCGCAGCAAAACGCGCCGCTGCGCGACGTCGATGTGCCGCGAAGCTAGGCGTATTCGAGGTCGCACCAGGCGCCCGCGCCGTCGGCCGCGCGCGCCTGCGGGCGGCCAACCGCACCGGCTGCCGACCAGCGTCCGCGCTGCGGGCGCGCGACGCCGGGTCAGGGCCGATCATCTCGGGTGGCAACGGGCGCTGCGATCGAATCGATCGATGGCGCGGTCGCGTGTCGCCGAAGGCCAATTGGCAAATCCCGCCCGTTCCAGCGGTTGATAACGGCTGCGTGATGCTGCACGATGGAATTGCTGTGGCGGTTGCCTGGCGACGGCAACTCGCCGCGATTCTTGTGGTCGAATTCCGGTTGCGGTCTCGGCAAGGGGGGGCAGATGAAGAAGACGGCGCTGTACAGCCAG
>JBFGOX010000460.1:0-3061 GCA_041565015.1 Burkholderiaceae bacterium | reverse complement strand
GGCTGAGTGAAGAAGCCCTTCATCTTGCGTCGAGGCTAACTTCGGCGGGAGCCGAAGTTAAGGCCCGCAGGGCCGGCCGTAGACACAAGACCTGCGCGCGGAGCGCGCTGTTCACGGCTGAGTGAAGAAGCCCTTCATCTTGCGTCGAGGCTAACTTCGGCGGGAGCCGAAGTTAAGGCCCGCAGGGCCGGCCGCAGACGCAGTCACCGTGCGCTTCGCGGTTCGCCGTCAAGGCGCGAGGTGGCGATTGATCCCGCGTCCGCGCGGTTGCGCGACGCGATTGCCGCGCCGAACTGACCTGTCTGCGTCGTTTTGCTTGAATCGCGCGGCGCTTGCCGCTGCAATGTCGGTGCCAACTGAAAAGAGGTGCGGCGGAGGGCACCATGAGCGGGTCTGCGCAGCGCGTTGCCGTCATCACCGTGCATGGCGTCGCCGATCAACGGCCCGGACAGACCGTGCGCGAACTGGCGCGCCTGTTGTGCCATGGTGGCAGCGGCGCACCTCGTTACGTCGAAGGCGAACTGCAGCAGGTCATCGTGCCGGTCGGCCGCTTGCTTCCGCTGCGCGAAACCACGCGATCTGATTCGCCAGCCACGGCCTTGCAGCCGGCGGCGAGCACCGAGCAGCGAAACGAAGCAGCAGTCACGCCGGGCCGGCCCAGCGATTTCTTCATCTCGCAACGCCGTCCTCGGCCGGCGGCCGAGGCACAACTTGGCGACGACCTGGGCCTGAAGCTGACCGACCACCTGCTCGCGCGCTATCGCTCCGCCGACCGTGACGGGCTGTATGAGTCGACGCGCATCTCGCTGCAGCGCGAGGCCGATGGCACGCGGGTCGACCTGTACGAGCTGTACTGGGCCGATTTCTCGCGCCTGCAGCCCGGCGGCATTCGAGCACTGTCGGCCTCGTATCAGCTGCTGTTCCATCTTGGCACGCTGGCGCGCGACGTTGTCGACCAGGTGGCGCTGGCCACAGGCAACGGTGGCGCGCTGCGTGTGCTGCAATGGTTGCACGCCTGGTCAGCGTGGCTGCTGAAGGGTCCGGCCGCGCTGCTGCAGCTGACGATGCTGCTGCTGGTTGCCTTCGGACTGGCCGCGCTGCTGCCGCCGGATCAGCACCGGTTTGCGCTCGGCCTCGGCGGCGGCGTGCTCACCGTCGTTCTGCTCGTCGGCGCGCTGCTCGCTGCGCAGCGTGTCGCCGGCGCATCGGCGCGCGTACGGGCCGCACTGCCCTGGGCCGTCGGCGCCACCGTCGGTGCGACGATCTGCGCGACGGCGATCGTCGTTCCCGATGCGCTCGCCGTGCTGTACGTCGGCACTGCCGTGCTGTTGACGGCTGTGCTCGGGGTGCTGCTCGTGCTGCGCTACGCGCGGACGGTGCGCGGTGTTCGTGCAGTCGGCATCCTGTGTGTCCTTGCGGCGGCGGTGCTGCTCGTGGTCAACGCGGAACAGTGGCTGCCGCACGTCACGACGATGTACGAGTGGATGATCGTCGCGGCCCTCGCTAGCGGCGAGTACCTGCTCGCGGCGCTGCTCCTTGTCTGGGCCGCGCTGGTCGTTGTGCAGATCGCTGCGCTGCTGCTCGGTTTCGTCCTGAGTTTCGGCAGCGGGCACGATATTGCCGCTTCGCTGGCCACGGCACGCATCGGCCTGGTCGTCTCGTCGGCCCTGTTCGCCATGCTCAGCCTCGTGCTGTGGTCGGTGATTGCCTATGTCGCCGGACTGGGACTGAACGAGCTGTCGTTTCATCCGGTCGTGTTCGGGACCGGTTACCGCTCGGCGGCGGCCTTCTTCGAGGAGCAGGTGCAGGACGTCGGCACTCTCTTCACGCCGCTGCTGGCGCTGGTCGGCGTGATCGGTGTGGTCACGCTGGTCGCGCTGGGGCCGTCGCTGCGAGAGGAACTCGCGCCGGGCACTGATGCCCAGTCGCCCGACTGGGCGGCGCGACTCGGCCGCTGGCTGACCGCGGCCCGCCGCTGCCTTGGCCTTCAGTTCGGCGTCGCGGTTCCGCTGCTGGCGCTTGGCGGCGGCGCGGTGTACCTGTTTTTTCTGCTCGAGAAGATGTTCGGCCTGGCCGGGCTGGTTCACTGGCTGGGCACGCGCGATGAGGTGCTGGTGACGATCGGCAAGTGGCTGGCCGGCGGCGCGGTGACGATCATCGCCCTCGGCGCGCGCTTCACCGAGACATTCGGCAAGCTGCGCGTCGCGCTCGATGCCGTGCTCGACGTCGACAATTACTTTCGCGACCCGATCGACCGTCGGCCGCCGCGGGCGCGCATCTTCTCGCGTTACGCGGCGCTGCTCGACTACGTGCGCGAGCGCGGCTATGCGAAGGTGCTGATCGTCGCGCACAGCCAGGGAACCGTCGTCAGTGCGGACCTGCTGCGTTACCTGAAGCGGACCGGCCGGCTGCGTGCGCTCGCCGGCGAGATGCCGCTGTCGATGGTGTCGGTGGGCTCGCCGCTGCGCGACCTGTATGCGACGCGATTCCCGCTGCTTTATCGGTGGCTGGGAGCGCAGCCGGCATCGTTCGAGCAGGCCAGTCCGCCAGCCGCCGAACTCGGGCTGGCGCAATGGGTCAACGCCTATCGTTCCGGCGACTACGTGGGCCGCTCGATCTGGACGCCGCCGGCCGATGCGGCGATGTTTCGCGTCGCAACCGTCGACGCCGGCGGCGCGGTGACGGCCTTGCGCGCCGGAGACCGTGCCGAGTTCTGCCTCGGCGCCGGCGCGCATACGCATTACTTCAGCAACGACGCGGTAGCGCTGGCGGCCGAGGTCGATCGGCTGATTGCCGGTCACCCGGTCCCGGTGCGACCGGACGAAGACGGCCGAGAAGACCGATTGCTGCGCTGACGCATGGATGCCCGTAGGCACGACGCGCGGGCCGTCGAGGAGAAAGACCGATGAAACGCTACGCTGAGCTTCTAGCTGAGGCGCTGCAACAGGTGCGCGAGATCATGCCGTGGGATCTCACCACGCAGCTTGGCCGCGATCGTCCGCCGCTGCTGCTCGATGTCCGCGAGCCGGGCGAGTACGGTCTGGCGCAGATTCCCGGCTCG
>JBFGOX010000459.1:0-3065 GCA_041565015.1 Burkholderiaceae bacterium | reverse complement strand
TCGAGAGCCAGGGCGCCGATGCGCTGCTCGATCTGGCGCTGGAGATCGCCAAGCAAGTCGTTCGCCGCGAAGTACAGATCCGCCGCGACGCGGTCTTACCGGCGCTGCGCGAAGCGGTGACGATGGTCATCGATCAGCAGGCGCATCCACGCGTGCACATGAACCCGCGCGACTTCGAAACGATCCGTGCCGATCTGGACGCCGACGGGCTGTTCAAGAGCTGCCGTTTCATTCCGGATGCGCAGATCGGCCCCGGCAGCTGCCGCGTCGAGACCGGGCTCGGTGAAATCGACGCCCGGCTCACGACGCGCTGGCGCCGCGTCGTGAGCGAGGCGCTCGGCGTCGATCAACCGTGGCCGGATGAAGATGCCGGCGACGCGCAGACATGAACACATCCACCGCGTCGGCACCGCCTTTCTTGCGGTTCATGCGCCAGAGCGCATCGATCGCCGCCGCTGCGCAGCCGCTCGAAGTGCGCGGCCGGCTCACGCGCGTGGCAGGCCTGGTGATGGAAGCGGTGGGGCTGAAGCTGCCGGTCGGCAGTCAGGTGCTGGTGCTGCAGGACGAGTCGATGCGCGTCGACGCCGAGGTGGTCGGCTTCGCCGGCGAGCGGCTGTTCCTGATGCCGACCAGCGAACCGTACGGCCTGCGCCCCGGCGCCACCGTGGTGGCGCAGGAAGTCGCCGCCCCGCGGCCGCGCCTGCATCGGCACAACCACCCGTGGCGGCGCTCCGAAGACCGGACCAAGCACCTGCCAATGGGCAACCATCTGCTTGGCCGCGTCGTCGATCCGAACGGCCGGCCGTTGGACAAGCTCGGTCCGTTGCCGTCAGGACAACTGGCGCCGCTGGCGCGACGGCCGATCAATGCGATGGAGCGCGACAAGGTCGCGCAGCCGCTCGATGTCGGCGTGCGCGCGATCAATGCGCTCGCCACCGTCGGACGCGGCCAGCGCATGGGTCTTTTTGCCGGCAGTGGTGTCGGCAAGAGCGTGCTGCTCGGCATGATGGCGCGCTATACCAGCGCCGACGTGACCGTGGTCGGCCTGGTCGGTGAACGCGGCCGCGAGGTCAAGGAGTTCATCGAGGACATTCTCGGCGCCGACGGTCTGCGCCGTGCGGTGGTGGTGGCCGCGCCGGCCGACGTGCCGCCGCTCACGAGGCTGCAGGGCGCGGCCTACGCCACCGCGATCGCCGAGCACTTCCGCGACCAGGGCAAGCAGGTGCTGCTGCTGCTCGACTCGCTGACCCGCTACGCGATGGCGGCGCGCGAGATCGCACTGGCCATCGGCGAGCCGCCGGCGACCAAGGGCTATCCGCCTTCGGTCTTTGCCAAGCTGCCGGCGCTGGTCGACCGCGCCGGCAACGCGCCGGCGGCCGACGGCAGCAAGGCCGGCTCGATCACCGCCTTCTACACGGTCCTGACCGAGGGCGACGATCCACAGGATCCGGTGGCCGATGCGGCGCGCGCGATCCTCGACGGCCACATCGTGCTGTCACGCCGGCTGGCCGAAGCGGGTCACTATCCGGCGATCGACATCGAGGCGTCGATCTCGCGCGTGATGACCGCGGTGGCAGGCCCCGACGAGATCGAACACGCGCGCCGATTCAAGTCGCTGTATTCGCGCTACATGCGCAACCGCGACCTGATCGCAGTGGGCGCGTACGCGCCGGGCAACGACCCGGTGCTCGATGCCGCGATCGAAGCGCATCCGCGCTTCGAGTCGTTCCTGCAGCAGTCGATGTTCGAGGCCTCGAGCCTCGCCGAGGCGCACGGCCGGGTGGCCGCGCTGCTGGCCCCCGTGCAGGCGGAAGAAGCCTGAGGGCCGCAATGGAGCCGCACAACCTCAGCATGCTGATCTCGCTGGCCACTGCCGCGCGTGATGCCGCGGCTGCGCAGCGCACGCAGGCACAGCGCCAGCTCGAAGCGGCGCGGGCGCAGCTTGACGTGCTGCATGGCTATTCGCGCGACTACGCGCACCGCGCCCGCGAACAGCTCGCCGGCGGATGCGACCCGATGGCGCAAATCAACGCCCGCGCCTTCGGTGGCCGCCTCGACGAAGCGATCGCCGCACAGCTGCAGGAAACGCAGCGGCGCGAAAAGCAGCTCGGCAGCGCCGAGGCGCAGTGGCGCGAGCTGTCCAGCCGCGTGCAGCGACTGGAACTGCTCGCCGCGCGCCGCGAGGAGTCCGCACGCCAGACTGCCGAGCGGCGCGACCAGAAGCTGACCGACGAGCTGGCGCGCACAGCCGCGCTGCGCCGAACGGCGCTCGGCACCGACAGATGACCGATTCGAAACGATTGAAGAGCACGACATGACGACGCCGATCCCGCCCCAACTGCTGTCCGCTTCGCCCAAGCCGGCAACCCCCGGCCGCGGCAGCGATGCCCTCGATTCTTCCCCGGCCGAAAGCTTCGGCCAGGTGATGGCGCGCGTGGGCCAGGAAACGAAGCCGCGGTCCGCAGCCGCGAACACGCGGCACGACGGGCCGCCGAATAAGCCCGGCGGCCGCGACGCCGGCGAAGCGGCACAGCCCGGGAAAGCGGCGCGCGACAACGAGACCGGCCACCGCTCCGAGGCGGCGGCGACCGCCGAAGCGAACGCCGAGAAACCGTCACGCGACACGCAAGCGCCGGTCGAAGACGATTCGAATCTCGCGACCGAGCCGTCGCCTTCGACGCAGGCCGCCGGTCTGATCGAGGCGCTTCTCGTCTCGGTGCCAGCGCCGGCGGTCCAACCGGCCAAGGTCGACGTTGCCCTCGCGCAGGCGGCTACCCGCACGACGGCCGACGCGCAGGTCGGCGACCCGGCTGAAGCACCGGCGGCGGAACTGTCGGCTGCCGGCGAGCCGGCGATCGAAGACAGCGCGGCCGTGCAGGAACACGTTGTCACGAAGACGCCGCCCGCTGCCGCCGGCAACCTGCCGCCATCGAGCGATCCGGCCGGCGCGCACGGCGATGAGATCAAGGAACCGGTCAAAGAGGCAGCCGCAGCCGCGCTGCGCGTGCAGCCGGCCGTGACCGGCCCACTGAACGACCAGCGCCGACAGGCCAACGGAGAGGACC
>JBFGOX010000458.1:0-3073 GCA_041565015.1 Burkholderiaceae bacterium | reverse complement strand
GCGCCGCTGGCCGAGGCGATCGAAGTTCTGGTCCGCCGGATGTCCGGTGACGACAGCGCGGAGCTTGACGGCGCGATCGGCGCGCTGCGAGCCGCCGACGACACGTCGCGTCTCGCCTACGTGCTCAACCTCGCCGCCTCGATCCAGTTGCAGGCGGGCGAGGTGCAGACGGCCGCGGCGATTGCCGCCGATGCGCTGTCGCTGGCCGAAGCTATCGGCGAGCGTAACGAATCAGCGCTGGCCCACGCCACGCTGGCCGAAGTCGCCATCGCCGGCGGCGATGCCGCGCAGGCTGAGCGCCAGCTCGAGACGTTGCGCGCATTGCTTGAAACCCCCGGCCTGCTGAGCGTCAAGGCGGTCAGCGCCATCACGCGGGCCAGCAACCGGCTCCGCGGGCGGCGTGTCGTCGCCGCGGCGAAATAGATTGCGGATGTCAGCCCGCGAGGAGGATTTGCATGCCACGTTTCATCGTCGAACGCAGCTTCTCGCCACCGATGACCGAGCAGGAACTGGACGCGGTCGGCGAGCGCATGGCGCCTTGCCTCGATTTGCACGGCGTCCGTTGGCTGCGCAGTTATTGGTCGGAGGACCGCAGCCGCATGATCTGCGAATACGAGGCGCGCGACGCCGAGACCGTGCGCAAGGTGCAGCGCGAGGCCGACGCGAAGTTCGAGCGCGTCTGGCCAGCCCAGCTGATCGAGGGATCGTCGAACGCCTGAGGCGCTGCGCCACAGCGTGTTGCTGACGCGTGGTGCCGGCTCGGCTCGGAATCGCGTCGGCTACTCGCGTCCCGCGCCCGCTCCGGGCTACTTCGGAATCTTTCCGGACAAGCCGTCGGCGGAGCGGATGTGCAGGTCGCGTTGCGGGAACGGAATCTCGATGCCATTTTTGCGCAGCGCCTGCTCGACTGCGGTGTGGATCGCGTGCAGCGTCGGCAGCCGCTTGTCGAAGGCGCCGACGAAGGCGCGGATCTCGAAGTCGAGCGAGCTGTCGCCGAAGCCGACGAAGTACACGGAAGGCTTCGGTTCCTTCAGCACGTCGTCGATGGCGGTGACCGCCTCGAGGATGACCTCGCGCGTCTTGCCCGTGTCGGAGCCGTAGGCCACACCGACCTTGATCAGCAGTCGCGTGGTGTGGCTCGACAGCGTCCAGTTGATCACGCGTTCGGTGATGAACGACTTGTTGGGGATCATGATCTCCTTGTTGTCCCAGTCGGTGATCACCGTGGCGCGGGCGCGGATGCGGGTGACGGTGCCGGTCAGGTCGCCGACCGTGACCACGTCGCCGATGCGGATCGGTCGCTCGCCGAGCACGATCAGGCCGGAGACGAAGTTCGCCACGATCTCCTGCAGGCCGAAACCCAGGCCGACGCCAAGCGCGGCGACCAGCCACTGCAGCCGGTCCCAGCCGATGTGCAGCGTGTTCGACGCCAGCACCAGGCCCACGCCCATGATCACGTAGCGGCTGACGGTCTTGATGGCGTAGGTGGCGTCCTTCTGCAATTCGAGCCGCTGCAGCAGCACCATGTCGAGTACGGCGCCGATGTTGCGGGTGGCGATGCCGGCGACGATCAGGATCACGATCGCCAGCGCCAGCGTGCCGACGGTCACTGCGCCGCCGACCTGCTCGCCGTCGATCGTCTCCGTGTAGCGCCACAGCACGAGGTCGCCAAAGACGTCGAACAGCGGCAGCGCGTCGCGCCAGATCCACCACAGCCCGCCGATCAGCACGGCGGTGGCGACAAGGTTCAGCAGCTTGCGGCTCTGCTCGCCGATGGCGGCGATGTCCAGCTGCTGCGATGGCGCGGCCGCTGCGCTTTCGTTGGCGACTTGCGCCTCGGCGCGTGCCGGTTCGGCGGCGGCCTGCCGGCGAGCCAGCCGCGCGCGCTGCACCAGCACCCACATCGCCACCAGGCCGTAGACGATCACCGCCGCCAACCCGACCAGCAGCGTGCGCTTCATCAGTTCGAACAGCGCGATCGCCGCCGGGTAGTAGCCGGCGGCCGACAGCGCCGCCAGCGCCAGCGGGAGCAGCATTGCCGCGCCGAGCCACAGCGGCCGCAGCCGCGCCGCCCACCCCGCCGATCCTTCGGGCAGCAACTGGCGCGCGATCGGACTCGTGCGCCGGAACAGCACCCACGCGAACGCGGCAAGCGAAAGCATCGCCAGGATGAACGCCAGCCGGCCGAGGCTCTCGCGATTGACGAACGGCGCATGCGGCCCGTTGGCGACGGCGACGAACACCAGCGGCACGTAGATCAGCATGAAGCGCCGGATCGCCCGCTGCAAAGCGACCATCGACTCGGCCGGCCACTGGAAGTGCTTGACCGCCACGCCGCGGCCATCGAACAGCCACGAGAAGCCGTACAGCGCGAGGAAAGTGAAGCCGACATAGACGAAGGCATCGCCCGCGGCCTTGGCAAACAGCGATGCGCCCGGCGCGTAGAGCAACCCGGCGCCGGTCAGCGACAGCGCAAGCGCGCCGGGTGCGGCCAGCAGCAGTGTCAACAGCAGTGCCTGCAGCGTGTGGCTGATCCGGTAATGCTCGACGCTGACCGCCGCCGGGGCCAGCGCCGCCAGTCGCCGCTTCCAGCGGCCGCGCAGCGCATACAGGGCGAAGATGGCCGCCAGCGCCAGCGCCACGCGCAGCGGCCAGCGCTTGATCTGCTCGGCCAGGGCTGCGTAGACCTGCCGCCAGTTCTCCGGCGCGACGATCCAGTCGACCGAGGTCTTCAGCCCGGCCAGCGTATCGATGCCGAGCGGCTTCAGCGGCACCCAAAGCAGCAGGCTCAGCACTTCGCTGCGCGCCGCCGCCGCTCGCGCCAAAACTTCCTCCTCGGCCAGCGCCGCCTGGCGCAGGGTCTGGATCAGCAGCTTTTGCTGCTCGCTCAGTCGCATCAGGAGCGAACGCTGCCTGACGAGTTCGCCGCGCACCGGCGATTCGAGCTTCGCGCGCTGCGCTCCGGTCTCGGTGCCGACCGACAATGCAGCGGCCACCGCTGCCGGCAGGTCGGCGAGGCGATCGATCTCCTGCTGAACCTGTGCGTTGGCGTCGAGGGTCGCCTGCAGCCGCG
>JBFGOX010000457.1:0-3073 GCA_041565015.1 Burkholderiaceae bacterium | reverse complement strand
GTATCTGCGCGGCGTCACGACCGAAGGTCGCGGTCGCGCTGCACCAGCGCCGCTCTCGGTCCCCTACCAAGGCCGCGAGCTCACCGGCGAGGCGCTGCTGCGCCAGATCGACGACTGGTCTGTGCGCGGCATCGTCGAACCGACGTTCGTGCAGGCGATACGGCGCGTGCATGCACACCCCGAATGGCTTGACCTGGCCGACCAGCACATCGCGGTGCTCGGCGCCGGCGCCGAAATGGGTCCGCTCGCATGGCTCGCGTCGCGCCGCGCCAACCTGATCGCAGTCGACCTGGCGCGACCGGCGATCTGGCAGCGCCTGATCCGCGTCGCCCGCGACGGCAACGGCACATTGCAGGTGCCGGTGCGGGCGACGGCGGGCGAGCCCGGCAGCGACGACGAATTGGCGCGCGAGGCCGGCGTCGACCTGCTGAGCGAGACGCCGGAGGTCGCGCAGTGGCTGATGCAGGCACCGGCGCCACTGACGATCGGTGCCTACGCCTACCTCGACGGCGCGCAGCACGTGCGCGTGGCCGTGGCGATGGACGCGATCCAGTCGCAGGTGGCGGCGGTGCGCGCCGATACGACTCTGGCCCTGCTGGCCACGCCGACCGACGTCTACGCGGTGCAAGCCGACGTCATGCGCGCGGCGCACGCGCGCCACGCGCAGCGGCCGACGGCCGCGCAGCTTTGGCAGCAGCCGTTGCACCTGCTTTCCGCAGGCCGGCTGTTCCGGCGCAACATCGAGCCGCTGTCCGGCGGCAACCTCGGCCTCGCCGACGCGCTGGTCGTTCAGTAGGGACCAAACTACGCGCTGGCCAAGCGCCTGCAGCAGTGGCGCGCGCTCGCCGCGCGCGCTGATGGCCGCCGGGTGTCGGTGCATATCGCGCCGCCGTCGCTGACCGGATCGGTGCTGAAAAACAAGCTGATGGCCGCCGCCTACCGCGCCGCCGGCATCTTCGGCGCCGAGGCCTTCGAGCCGGCGACTGCCAGCGCGCTGATGGCGGCACTGCTGGTCCACGACCTGCGCCATGCGCAGGCGGCGGCAAACCCGCAAACGCCGATCGCGCACCCGCTGCTGCTGCTCGCCGAGGCCGCGCATCACGGCGGCCTGTGGCAAATGCCGTTCGCCGCCCGTTCGGCATTGCCGGTGGCGGCGCTGATCGGCGCGCTGCGTCGCGGCTGACCGTTCGACGGGTACGGCGCTCGTAGAATTCCGCGCCTGTTCCGCACGGAGGCTTCGTCGATGGCCGCGCCCGACACCGGCGTGCAACTGGATCCCGAGATCGCGGAATTCATCGGCGGCACGACAGCGATGTCGGTCGCCTCGCGCGACGCGCAGCTGATGCCGTCGGTCGGCAAGGCGCTCGGCTGCATGGTGAGCGCCGACCGGCGTTTGGTGACCGTCTTCATCGACAGCGAACAGTCGGCGCGGGTCGTCGCCGACATCGCTGCCGGCGGGCCAGTCGCCGCCGTGTTCTCGTATCCCGCCACCCACCGCACGGTGCAGATCAAGGGTGCGCAGGCAACACCCGAACAGGCGACCGCCGCGCAGCAGGTGCGCGTACACAAGCAGGTCGACGCAATCGTCGATCACCTCGTGGCGCTCGGCTATGCGGAGCCGGCACTGCGCATGTATTTCAGTTATGCGCCGGCGACGCTGCTCGCCGTGCGCTTCGCGCCGGTTGCGGTGTTCGCGCAGACGCCGGGGCCGCGCGCCGGCGAGCGGATCGCCGGATGAAGCCGCCGCTTGCCGCGCTGCGTCCGTGTTTCGAGGGCGAGATCCCCGCGCTGCTGGCCAGTTGCAGCCTCGACGGCACGCCGAACGTCACCTATGTCTCGCAGGTGCACTACGTCGATGCCGACCACGTTGCGCTGACGTTCCAGTTCTTCAACAAGACGCGCGAGAACGTCCTCGAGCATCCGTTCGTGGTTGCGCTGGTCGTCGATCCGCTCACCGGCCGCCGCTACCGCCTGCGGCTGCGCTACCTGCGCACTGAAGAATCGGGGCCGCTGTTCGAGACGATGCGCGCAAGGCTGGCGGGCATCGCGTCGCATACCGGCATGGCCGGTGTGTTCCGGCTGCGCGGCTCGGACGTTTATCGCGTGCTGCAGGTCGAAAACGTACCCGGGCCGAGCCTGCTGCCACCGGAGCCGGCAGGCAGCCCGCTGAGCCTGCTGCGCCCGCTGGCCGGCCGGATCGCGGCGCATACCGATCTCGCCGCGCTGCTCGACGACACGCTGGCGCTGCTCGACGAGCAACTCGACATCAGGCACTCGATGCTGCTGCTGCTCGATGCCGGGGGCCGCAGGCCGGCGCGACTGTTCATGGTCGCCAGCCGCGGCTACGACGCCTCGGGACTCGGCTCCGAGATCCCGCTCGGCCACGGCGTGATCGGCGTGGCCGCGGCGCACCGCACGCCGATCCGGATCTCGCATTTCACCGCCGAGTACTCGTACGGGCGCGCGATCCGCGAGGAGATCCGCGCCTCGGGCCTGGCCGAGCAACTCGAAAGCGAGATCCCGCTGCCGGGACTGGCCGCGCCGCGCAGCCAGCTGGCGGTGCCGATCGTGGTCACCGACCAGGTGGTCGGCGTGCTGTATGCAGAAAGCGGCGAGGACAAGCGCTTTTCGTTCGAGCACGAGGACCTGCTGGTTGGCCTGGCGGCGCAACTGGGCGCGACGATCGCGCTGCTGCGCCTGTCGGCCGAGGCGCAGGACGTCGCCCCCGCCGTGCGATCAACGAACGGCAAGGCCGTGCACGGCGCGCCGGTGCGCGTCCGCCACTACGCCGTCAACGACAGCGTGTTCATCGACGACGAGTACCTGATCAAGGGCGTGGCCGGCGCGATCCTGTGGAAACTGGCGCGCGAGTTCGACGGCGGCCGCCGTTCGGAATTCACCAATCGCGAGTTGCGGCTCGATTCGTCGCTGCACTTGCCCGACATCAGCGACAACCTCGAGGCGCGCCTGATCCTGCTCGCGCGCCGCCTGGCGGAGCGTTGTCCGCACCTGCGCATCGTCAAGACCGGGCGCGGCCGTTTCCGATTCGAGGCTGAACGGCCGCTACGGTTGG
>JBFGOX010000456.1:0-3077 GCA_041565015.1 Burkholderiaceae bacterium | reverse complement strand
TCGAACGGCTGCGACCGATGCACGAACTGGCACGCGCCAACCTTCGAGCGCTGCGGCTGCCGAATTTGCGCCTGGTTTTCGGCGACGGCAGTCTCGGCGTGCCGGGCCAGCCGCCTTTTGACGGCATCGTTGCGGCAGCAGCCAGCGCCCAGTTGCCGGCGGCCTGGCTGGAGCAACTGCGCTGCGGCGGCCGCCTCGTTGCGCCGCTCGGCATCGAGCAGCAGCGACTGGTGGTGGCCAACAAGGACGCGGCCGGGCGAATGAGTCAGCGCACGATCGAGACTGTCCGTTTCGTGCCTCTGAAATCTGGAACAGGCTAATGACAAGCAGCGACACCACGACTTCAATTGCCCCGCTCCGATCGGCGCGCGTGCTTCTCTCTGCCGCGCTGCTGCATGCCCTGCTTGCGGGTTGCACGATTACCGCCACCCGCGAAGCACCGGTCGCCGAACGATCGACGGCGCGGCCAGCGGCACCGGCGACGCCGCCGGTCGACGTGCCCAGACCCGTAGTGCCGCGCGTTGCGCCGGCAGACGGGATTTACATCGTGCAGCCGGGAGACACGCTGTATTCGATTGCCGTCAGCTTCGGCCGCGACGTGAAGGACGTGGCGCGCTGGAACAACCTTGAGGATCCGGCACGGATCCAGGTCGGTCAGGCGCTGCGCGTGGTGCCGCCGGTCGCGGAGACGGCGGCCGTCATGCCGGTGACGCCGACCAATCCGGCCACCACGAGGCCGTTGGACGGAACATCAGTGCCGGCTCCGGCGCCGGCCGCGGAGCCGCCCGCTGCGCCGGGCCCGATGGCGGCGATTCCGGAAATCAAGCCGCCTCCGCCGGCACCGACCAGCGACTGGATCTGGCCCGTCAATGGTCGCGTGATCGACAAATTCGACGAGAAGAGAAACAAGGGCATCGGCATCGCCGGACGCGAGGGCGACCCGGTGGTCGCCTCGGCGGATGGCCAGGTCGTCTACAGCGGTAGCGGTCTGCGCGGCTACGGCAATCTGGTCATTTTGAAGCACAACGACGACTTCATCTCGGCCTACGCACACAACCGCCAGATCCTGGTCAAGCAGGGACAGATGGTCAAACGAGGCCAGCGAATCGCCGAGGTTGGCCGCTCGGACACCACGCAGCCTAAGCTGCACTTCGAGATCCGTCGGCAGGGCAAGCCGGTCGACCCGCTGGCTTACCTGCCGCCGCGTTGAGACGCGATCGGCGCGCGCCCGCTGGACGTGCGATCGACGCGAGCCCGCCGATGACTACGCCGACGCTGGTGTTCGACCTCGAGACCGTGCCCGACGTGAACGGGCTGCGCCGCCTGCGTCCGCAATGGCCGCTGCTCGATGATGCCGAAGTCGCCGACCGCGCATTTGCAGAGCGGCGCGAGAAGACCGGTACTGATTTCCTGCCGCATCACCTGCACCGCATCGTCGCGATCGGCTGCGCATTTCGTGACGCGCAGGGTTTTCGCGTGCGCTGCCTGGGCAACGAAAGCGATGACGAAGCAAGACTGATTGCCGACTTCTTCAAGCTGGTCGATCGCTACACGCCGCAGCTGGTCAGCTGGAACGGCGGCGGATTCGACCTGCCGGTGCTGCACTACCGGGGACTGATGCACGGCATCGCGGCCCCGCGCTACTGGGAACTCGGCGACGAGAACCGCGACTTCAAGTGGAACAACTACATCAGCCGCTATCACACGCGCCATCTGGACCTGATGGATCTGCTGTCGCTCTACCAGCCGCGCGCGACCGCGCCGCTGGATGAGGTGGCACGGCTGGCGGGATTCGCGGGCAAGCTCGGCATGGATGGCGCCAAGGTGTGGTCCGTCTATCAGCAGGGCGGGCTGGCAAGCATTCGCGCCTACTGCGAGACCGACGTCGTCAACACCTATCTCGTCTACAGCCGGTTCCAGCGGCTGCGCGGGCTGCTGAGCGAGGCGGCCTGTACTGCCGAAGAGGCGATGGTGCGTTCGGCGCTGCAGGAGATGGAGGGCTCGCACTGGCGCGAGTTTCTGGCCGCCTGGCCGGAGCGCTGAGGCGATGGCCGAAGTCGTGCTGCAGGTCGATTCACTCGACCTCGACGGGCGCGGCATTGCGCGCCACGAGGGCAAGGTCGTCTTCGTTCCGGGCGCGCTGCCGGGCGAACGCGTGCGCGCCGAGATCGTCGGGCATAAGCCCAGGTTCGACCGCGCAAGGCTGATCGAGATCCTGCACGAAAGCGCGCTGCGCGTGCGGCCGGCCTGTCCACACTTCGGCCTTCATCCGGGTGCCTGCGGCGGCTGTTCGATGCAGCATGTCGCGCCGCGCGCGCAGGTGGCGATCAAGCAGCGCGCGCTCGAGGACGCGCTCTGGCACCTCGCCCGGTTGCGGGCCGAGCAGGTGCTGCGACCCGTTGAAGGCAGTCCGTGGGGATATCGTCACCGGGCGCGGTTGGCGGTGCGCTACGTGGCCAAGAAGGGCGGCGTGCTGGTCGGCTTTCACGAGCGCGCGAGCAGCTATGTCGCTGACATGCGCGAATGCCACGTGCTGCCCGGGCGCGTCAGCCGCTTGCTGGTGCCGTTGCGCGAACTGATCGGAGAACTGTCGCTGCGCGAACGGTTGCCGCAGATCGAGGTCGCGGTCGGGCAGTCCGCTGCTGCCGAGCGCATTGTCCTGGTTCTGCGCGTGCTGCAGGCGCCGACCGCGGAGGACCGGGAAAAGCTGGCGTCGTTCGCATCGCGCCATGGGGTGGCGATCTGGCTGCAGCCGGGCGGCCCGCAGACGGCGGCGCCGATGCTTGCGGAAGACAACCGAGAACTGGCGCTCGCGCTGCCCGAGTTCGACCTGGCGATCACCTTTGCGCCGACCGATTTCACGCAGGTCAATCACCGGATCAACGAAGTGCTGGTCCGCACCGCGGTTCGTCTGCTCGATCCGGGGGTGGACGATCGGCTGGTCGATTTCTTCTGCGGGCTTGGCAACTTCACGCTGGCGCTCGCACGGCGCAGCGCGGCGGTGCTCGGCCTCGAAGGCAGCGGCGAACTGCTGGCGCGGGCGCGCGAGGCGGCCGAGCGATCCCAACTCGCCGATC
>JBFGOX010000455.1:0-3095 GCA_041565015.1 Burkholderiaceae bacterium | reverse complement strand
CGCGTGGACAGGCGGCATCTTCGACGAGATGGAGCGCGTCATCGCGATCACGGCGTTGCCCCTCTATCACGTCTTTTCCCTGAAAAGTAATTTCCTGCTGATGATGCGGCTGGGAGGCGAAAACGTCCTGATCACCAATCCGCGCGACCTGCCGACCTTCATCGCCACGCTGAAGAAGACGCCGTTCACGGCGATGATCGGTGTCAATACGCTGTACAACGCGCTGCTGAACGCGCCGGCCTTCGCCGAGGTGAAGGTTCGGCAGATGAAGCTCGCCGCCGCCGGCGGCATGGCCGTGCAGCGCGCGGTGGCCGAGCGCTGGAAAGCGCTGACCGGCGTGCCGATCGTCGAGGGCTACGGGCTGACGGAGACCTCGCCGATCGCGATCGCCAATCCGCTCAACATCAAGGACTGGACCGGCAACATCGGCGTGCCGATTCCATCGACCGAGGCGACGATCCTCGACGACGACGACAAGGTGATGCCAGTGGGCGAGGTCGGCGAAATCTGCATCCGCGGCCCGCAGGTGATGAAGGGCTACTGGAACCGGCCCGACGAAACGTCAAAGGTGTTCACCGCCGACGGCTGGTTCCGCACCGGGGATATGGGCTTCATGGACGGGCGCGGCTGCGTGAAGATCACCGACCGCAAGAAGGACATGATCGTCGTCTCGGGCTTCAAGGTATTCCCGAACGAGGTCGAAGACGTGGTGATGCTGCACCCCGGCGTGCTCGAAGTCGCCGCCATCGGCGCGCCGGACGAGAAGTCAGGCGAGCAGGTCAAGATCGTCGTCGTCAGGAAAGATCCCGCGCTGACCGAGCAGGCGCTCATTGCCCATTGCAAGCAGCACCTGACCGGCTACAAGGTGCCGAAGCTGATCGAGTTCCGCACCGAGCCGCTGCCGAAGACCAACATCGGCAAGATCCTGCGCCGTGAATTGCGCCCGGTGCCGGCCTGATCGTTGCCGGGGCCGAAGCAACTGCCGACCGCGCCGCAGCCGCACCGGGCCGGCGCCTGCATCCGCGTAGTGTGCCGACCGGCAGGTCATGCCGGCGCGCCGCGACGAATTGGGATAATCGCGGCTTTTGCGCCGAAAGGCGCATGACGGAACCCTTTCATGTCTTTGAGATGCGGCATTGTCGGCCTGCCCAACGTCGGCAAGTCGACCCTTTTCAACGCGCTGACCAAGGCCGGAATCGCCGCCGAGAACTACCCGTTCTGCACGATCGAGCCGAACGTCGGCATCGTCGAGGTGCCCGACCCACGGCTGGCGCAGGTGGCGGCAATCGCCAGGCCCGAGAAGGTCATTGCGGCCACGGTCGAGTTCGTCGACATCGCCGGGCTGGTAGCCGGCGCCAGCAAGGGCGAAGGCTTGGGCAACCAGTTCCTCGCCAACATCCGCGAATGCGACGCGATTGCGCATATCGTGCGCTGCTTCGAGGACGACAACGTCGTTCATGTCGCGGGCAAGGTCGATCCATTCTCCGACATCGAGGTAATCAATACCGAACTCGCACTGGCCGATCTGCAAACGGTCGACAAGCAACTGGCCCGCTGGAGCAAGGTCGCGAAAAGCGGTGGTGACAAGGAGGCGAAGCGGCTGGTCGAGGTGCTGGAGAAGATCGCCCCGGCACTGAACGAAGCGAAGCCGGTGCGCAGCGTCGATCTGTATCCGGAGGAGCGCGCGGTGCTGCGGCCGCTTTTCCTGCTGACCGCCAAGCCGACGATGTATGTGGCCAACGTCGAGGAGCACGGCTTCGAGAACAACCCGCTGCTGGACCAGATGCATGAGTATGCGGCGAAGGAAGGCGCGCCGGTCGTCGCGGTCTGCGCCAAGGTCGAGGCGGAGATCGCCGACCTCGCCGACGAGGACAAGGAAGTGTTCCTCGCCGACATGGGCATGCATGAGCCCGGGCTGAATCGCGTGATCCGCGCCGGCTACGAAGTGCTGGGCCTGCAGACTTACTTCACTGCGGGTCCGAAGGAAGTGCGGGCGTGGACGGTGACCCGCGGCTCGACCGCGCCGCAGGCCGCCGGCGTCATCCATACCGACTTCGAGAAAGGCTTCATCCGCGCCGAAACGATCGCCTTTGACGATTATGTGAAGTACAAAGGCGAGCAAGGGGCGAAGGAGGCGGGCAAGATGCGGCTCGAGGGCAAGGAGTACATCGTGCACGACGGCGACGTGATGCATTTTCGCTTCAATGTCTGACGAAACGCTCCGCATGTTCGATTGGGCGGCCACGCGATGAACGAAGCCGAAGCTCGCCAGACCCTGCTCGTCCGCGCCTACGAGCGCGAGCCGGCAGCGACTTCGTCGTGGAGCGAAAGCGATCGTGCTTGGGCCACGCAGGCGGCGGCGGAAGTCGAGGGCGAGCAGGCCGCGGCCGATGCTTTCCTCGCGCGGCGATCGGCACTGGCGATCGAACGTCTGGGCGGCCGCGACAAACATGTGCAGCGGCTGCTGAGGGCGATCACGTGGCGGCCCTGGCTCGGCTGGGCGTTGGCGATCGTCGCCTTCGCCGCCGGCGTCGCCGCCGACGCGATCGGCGCCGAAAAACGGGTCGACCTGCTGGCGCCGCCGTTGCTGGCGCTGCTGGCTTGGAACCTGTTCGTCTACCTGCTGATCCTGGTGCGCGGCTTCTGGGGCGCATTCGACCGGCGCGCGCGCGGCCTCGGCCCGCTCGCCCGCCTGCTGTCGCGATTCACGCACGCGGTCAGCAAGCCGCCGCGGCGTCATGGCACGGTACCCGCGGTTGTCTTCCTGCAGGACTGGGCGCAGGCCAGCAGCACCTTGACGGCTGCGCGAATCGGCCGCGTGCTGCACGTCGCCGCGGCAGCGTTTGCGCTCGGTGCGCTCGGCGGGCTGTACCTGCGCGGCCTCGCGCTCGAGTATCGGGCGGGCTGGGAAAGCACCTTTCTCGATGCCGATGCCGTGCAGCGGTTGCTCGACGCCGTGCTGGGGCCGGCCTCTGCGCTGACGGGCATCGTTTTGCCGGATGCGGCCGGCTACGAGGCGCTGCGCTACTCGGCCGGGCCGGGCACGATCGCCGCGCCGTGGCTGCACCTGTATGCGGTGACCGTTGCGCTGGTCG
>JBFGOX010000454.1:0-3095 GCA_041565015.1 Burkholderiaceae bacterium | reverse complement strand
TTCGACGCCGTTCTGGAACGGAATGACGATGCCGCCGCCGGCCAGCAGCGGCTGGGTGGCGGCAGCGGCCGCTTCGACGTCCCACAGCTTGACGCAGAACATCACCACGTCGACCGGTGCGAGCGACGACGGATCATCGGTGGCCGCCACCGGCAACGTGTGCACCGGGCCGACCGTGCTTTCGATCGTCAGCCCGACGTCGCGCAGCGCCGCCAGATGCCGGCCGCGCGCGATGAAGGCCACGTCGTGGCCGGCCTTGGCCAGTTGTCCGCCGAAGTAGCCGCCGACGCCGCCGGCGCCCATGACCGCAATGCGCATCCCCTTTATCTCCGTGATTGCCGCAGCGCGGCCGGCCGCGCCGGCCCGCTTTCGGCTCAGATCCCCGCGAGCGGCACCGCGCCGATCGCCCGGCCGCGGCGTCGCTGCGTTGCAGGCCGCCGCACCGTTGACCGCCCGAACCTAGTAACGATAGTGCTCCGGCTTGTAAGGGCCGGCCTTGTCCACGCCAATGTACCGGGACTGCGCATCGGTCAGTTCCGTCAACTGGGCGCCGAGTTTCTTCAACTGCAGCCGCGCGACCTTCTCGTCGAGGTGCTTCGGCAGCACGTAAACGCCGACCGGATACTTCTGCGTCTGCGTGTAAAGCTCGATCTGCGCGATCACCTGGTTGGCAAACGAGCTCGACATCACGTAACTCGGATGTCCGGTGCCGCAGCCCAGGTTCACCAGCCTTCCTTCGGCCAGCAGGATGATCTGCTTTCCGTCCGGGAATTCGATGTGGTCGACCTGCGGCTTGATGTTCTCCCATTTGTATCGCTTCAGGCTGGCCACATCGATCTCGTTGTCGAAGTGCCCGATGTTGCAGACGATCGCCTGATTTTTCATCTTGCGCATGTGCTCGTGCGTGATCACGTGCAGATTGCCGGTTGCGGTGACGAAGATGTCCGCCTTGTCCGCTGCGTAGTCCATCGTCACCACGCGATAGCCCTCCATCGCGGCCTGCAGCGCGCAGATCGGGTCGATCTCGGTGATCCACACCTGCGCCGACAGCGCGCGCAGTGCCTGCGCCGACCCCTTGCCGACGTCGCCGTAACCGGCCACGACGGCAACCTTGCCGGCGATCATCACGTCGGTGGCGCGCTTGATGCCGTCGACCAGCGACTCGCGGCAACCGTAGAGGTTGTCGAACTTGCTTTTGGTCACCGAGTCGTTGACGTTGATTGCCGGGAATCCGAGCCGGCCTTCCTTCGCCATCTGGTAAAGGCGCTTCACGCCGGTGGTCGTCTCCTCGGTGACCCCCTTGATCTTCGCCAACCGGGTCGAGTACCAGGTCGGATCGTCGGCGAGTTTCGCTTTGATCGACTTGAACAGCGCCGTTTCCTCCTCCGAGGTCGGCTGCGCGATGCAACCCTGGTCCTTTTCGGCCTTCGAGCCCAAATGCAGCAAGAGCGTTGCATCTCCGCCGTCGTCGAGGATCATGTTCGAGTAGCCGCCATCGGGCCAGTCGAAGATGCGGTGCGTGTAGTCCCAGTAGTCGTCGAGCGACTCGCCCTTGACCGCGAATACCGCGGTGCCGGCGGCGGCGATAGCTGCAGCGGCGTGGTCCTGAGTGGAGAAGATGTTGCAGCTGGCCCAGCGTACCTGCGCGCCGAGCGCCTGCAACGTCTCGATCAGCACCGCGGTCTGGATCGTCATGTGCAGCGATCCGGTGATGCGGGCGCCGCGCAGCGGCTGGCTGGCGGCGTACTCCTCGCGGATTGCCATCAAACCCGGCATCTCCGTTTCGGCGATGCGGATTTCCTTGCGGCCCCAATCGGCGAGCTTAAGGTCGGCGACCAGAAAGTCGCCCGGAACAGCTGCAACAGAAGGCTTCAAAACGGCGCTCATCTCGCGCCCTCCTTTCGTGAAAAAAGAGTGAGCGAGCGCCGTTCGAACAGGCCGCCGGGGAGACGACCGCTTCGAGCCTGGCGGAGTCCGACTACTGCCGTCCCCGTCGCAACGCTCCTCGAAGCAATGCGCATTTTAGCCTGAAGCCGTTCCGGCTTCATCGGCGCACCGAACAACTCGGCCAACCTACGCCACCCGCATGGTCATTTACGCAGCGGCAACTCACGAGCCGGCGGCGCACGGCTACTTGTGACGGTCAAATGACGGTCAAATCGATGGCGGCCGGCTCGACCGATCGAGGTCGCAGATCTGGCTGCGCCAGCGCGGCCGCGACTTGCGATGCGCCACCGCTCCTACGTGAATGCACGGACGGCGGGGATCTTGGCGCCGAAAATAGAGATCGCAGGCACATCCCGCCGCAGATTCCGTTCGCAGGCGGGTGGGGGCCGAAGGCAGACCGTGATTCGGACGCGATGCCGACACGGCATGCGTGCTCGTTGCAGAAGGAAGTCGAAGAGCGCAGCAGCTTGCCGCCGCCGCGGTGGTCAGATGATGCGCTTGCGGACCTGGGTGACGATGATTTCAGCCAGCATGACGACGGTGAAAATGGCCAGCAGCACGACGGCCACGCGGTCCCACTGGAAGAGGTTCATGGCGGTGTTCAGTGCCACGCCGATGCCGCCGGCGCCGACCAGGCCGAGCACCGAGGATTCGCGCACGTTGATGTCCCAGCGCAGCAGCACGATGGCCCAGAACGCCGGCTTGACCTGCGGCCAGTAGCCCTTGGTCAGGATCGACAACCACGGACTGCCGGCGGCGCGCAGCGCCTCGATGGTGCCGCGGTTGGCTTCTTCACAGGCCTCGCCGAAAAGCTTGCCGACGAAGCCAATCGACCGGAAAGCGATCGCCAGCGTGCCCGCCAGCGCGCCGGGCCCGAAGACGGCGATGAACAACAGCGCCCAAACCAGCGAGTTGACCGAACGGCTCGCCACCAGCAGCAGCTTGGCCAGGTAGTTCAGCGCCGGCACTGGCGTCACGTTGCGGGCGGCCATCAGACCCAGAGGCAAGGCCATCAATATCGACAAGATCGTGCCGAGGGTGGCGATATGCAGCGTTTCCATCATCGCCGCGTGCACACCCTGCCGATAGTGGACGAAGTCGATCGGCCACATCCGCACCAGCAGGTCTCGCATCTGCGCCGGTGCGTC
>JBFGOX010000453.1:0-3105 GCA_041565015.1 Burkholderiaceae bacterium | reverse complement strand
GGCGCAGTCCGGCTACCGCACGGTCGGCATCTACTCGGGCCCGCTCGGCTTCGGCTTCAACAACGAACTGCTGGCGCGCAAGAAGCTCGCGGCGCCGAAGTGCTGGTCCGACCTGCTGAGGCCCGACTACAAGGGCGAGATCCAGGTCGCCAATCCGGTCTCCTCAGGCACCGCCTACACGATGGTCGCAACGCTGGTGCAGCTGATGGGCGAGGAAAAAGCCTTCGACTACATGAAGCAGCTGCATAGGAACATCAGCCAGTACACGCGCTCGGGCACGGCGCCGATCAAGAACGCGGCGCGCGGCGAGACGACGGTGTCGATCAGCTTCGTGCACGACGTGCCGACCGAAGCCGCGCAGGGCTTTCCGGTGGCCTACAACACGCCGTGCGAGGGCACCGGCGCCGAGATCGGCTCGATGTCGCTCATCAAGGGCGCGCGCAACATGGACGCCGCGCGCACGTTCTACGACTGGGCGCTGACCGCCGGCGCGCAGCAGTTCGGCGCGGCCTCCAAGCAGTTCCAGCTGCCGTCGAACCGCGGCGCGCAGGTCGACCCGCGCGTGCCCGACTTCCGCAAGATCAAGCTGATCAACTACGACTACGCCAAGTACGGCCGCAGCGCCGAACGCAAGCGGCTGATCGAGCGCTGGGAGCGCGAGGTCGGTGCGCTGCCGCGTTAGCGGCGCAACGTTCGGCGCCGACGCGTGATGGGGCGGGACGTATCGTCGTCCCGCTTCTGGCTGCTCGTCGGGCTGGCGGCGTTCGCGCTGTTGCCCTGGTACGCGCGGCCCGACGATTTCGCGTGGGCCGCGGCGCTGCGCATCTTCACCGATGCGCAAGCCGGCAGCGGCCTGTTGCAGGCGGCGCGCTTCGGCAAGGTTTGGCTGTGGGCGGCGCCGGTTGGGCTGCTTGCCTGCGCTTACGCGCTGCGGTTGCCGCCGGCGCGCCAGTCGACCTGGCTGATGATCGGCGCCGGCAGCGCGCTCGCGGTGCTGGTCGCCTCCGGTTTCGCCATCGGCCTGCGTGGCTGGAATTTCGACTGGGCCGCGCAGCTGTTCGGCGAAATCGAGCTCCGCCAGACCGGCATCGGCCTCGGCGGCACGCTGGTGCTGGTGTCGCTGCTGATGCTGTTTGCGATCGGGCTGGCCCGGCGCGGCGCCTTTCGCGGCGACGCTTTCGTCTGCGGCACGGTGATCGGCGCCAGCGCGCTGCTGCTGCTGTTCATCGCGCTGCCGGTCGGCAAGGCCGTGGCGCTGGCCTTCTTCGATGACGGCGCTGCGTTCTCGTTGAGTGCGGCGCTGCAACGACTCGGCGGTGCGCGCGTGTGGTCGCTCGGCTGCCTGGCCGGCGCGCAGTGCGGCGCGGCCTTCAACACGCTGGTGCTCGGGCTGGCGACCGCAGCGGGAACGACGGCGCTCGGCACGGTGCTGGCCTTGCTCGCCGAACGCGGGCCGCGCCGGCTCGACAAGCCGCTGCGCGTGCTGGCCCTGCTGCCGATCATCACGCCGCCGTTCGTGGTCGGCCTCGGGCTGATCCTCGTCTTCGGCCGCGCCGGACTGTTCAACCAGTTGCTGCAGTGGGCGGCCGGCATCGAGCCGTCGCGCTGGTTCTACGGGTTCTTCGGCGTCTGGCTGGCGCAGATGTTCGCTTTCACGCCGATCGCCTTCCTGATCATGCGCGGCGTCGTGCAGGGGGTGAGCCCGTCGCTCGAAGAGGCGGCGCAGACGCTGCGCGCCGGGCGCGGCGTCGTGTTTGCCACCGTCACGCTGCCTTTGCTCAAGCCCGGACTGGCCAATGCATTCCTGGTCGGCTTCATCGAGAGCATGGCCGATTTCGGCAACCCGATCATTCTCGGCGGCAGCTACGCGGTGCTGTCGACCGAGATCTTCTTCGCCATTGTCGGCGCGCAGCTCGATCCGGGCCGCGCCGGCGCGCTGGCGCTGCTATTGAGCGCGTTTGCGCTCGCCGCCTTCGGCGCGCAGCGCTGGCTGCTCGGCCGTGCGACCTACGTCACCGTCTCCGGCAAGGGCGATACCGGCGCGCCGATGCCGCTGCCCGACATGGTTCGCCGCACGGCGCTCGCCATCGGCGGCGCCTGGCTTTCCTTCACCTTCCTGATCTACGTGTTCGCCTTCATCGGCGGCTTCGTCGAGATCTGGGGCCGCGACTACACGCCGACATTGCGCCATTTGCGCAGCACCTTCGACATCCAGTGGGGCGAGTTCGGCATCGTCTGGGCCGGCTCGGCGTGGTCGTCGTTCTTCACCACCGTGCGGCTGGCGGCGATCGCAGCGCCGCTGACGGCTGCGCTCGGCCTGCTGATTGCCTTCGTCATCGCGCGCACGCAGTTCCGCGGCCAGTCGGCGTTCGAGTTCTCGGCGCTGCTCGCCTTCGCGATCCCGGGCACCGTGCTCGGCGTGTCCTACGTGCTGGCCTTCAACGTGCCGCCGCTGGAACTCACGGGCACGGCGGCGATCATCGTGCTCTGTTTCCTGTTCCGCAACCTGCCGGTCGGCGTGCGCGCCGGCGCGGCGGCGTTCAAGCAGCTCGACCGCTCGCTCGACGAGGCATCGCTGATGCTCGGCGCCTCCACCCCGATGACGTTGCGGCGGATCCTCCTGCCGCTGCTGCGGCCGGCGGTGGTGGCGGCGCTGGTCTACAGCTTCGTACGGGCGATGACCACCGTCTCGGCGGTGATCTTCCTCGTCACCGCCGAGTACCAGCTGGCCACCACCTTCATCATCGGCCGCGTCGGCAACGGCGACTACGGCGTGGCGCTCGCCTACTGCACGGTGCTGATCGTGGTCATGCTCGCCGCCACCGTGCTGATCCAGTGGCTGGTCGGCGAGCGCAGGCTCGGTCGCCGCGGCGTGGCGGTGGCACCGGCCTGAAGGTGAAGAGGAACGCATGGACCAGGGAATCGAATTCGTCGACGTGACCAAGCGCTTTGTCGCCGATGGTCCGGCCGCCGTCGACCGCGTCTCGTTTGCCGTGCCGGCCGGCACGCTGACGACGATCCTCGGGCCCTCCGGCTGCGGCAAGACCACGCTGCTGCGCATGATCGCCGGCCTCGAACAGCCGACCGCAGGACGCATCGTGGTCG
>JBFGOX010000452.1:0-3110 GCA_041565015.1 Burkholderiaceae bacterium | reverse complement strand
CGTTCGGAGAACATCCGCTTGATGCTGGCCTCGCTCATGCCGATTCGGCGCGCGACCTCGGCGTAGGTCAGGCCGCGCGCCTTGAGTTCCGCTTTCAGGACATCGATGACGGCGTCGGCGTTGGCCACGTTTGCCTCCCAAAGGTTTGAGCTGCCAGTATCGTCTGCCGATACCGGCGGCGGCAATCGCCGGCACGGTCAACGCGCGCGCTGCCGATGCGCGGTCGCTGCGGCAGGCTTGCCCACATCGCCTGCAAGCCAGGCATCCGGGAGCCGCCATGCCGAATATCGAACGCACTGATCTCGCCGGGGCCGCCGAGGCCGGAATCATCTCGCCGACTCAGGCCGACCGGCTGTGGACCCACCTCGCGCAGCGCGCCGTTGCGGCCGATACGGTCGACGACGGACCGCGCTTCGACTTCACGCACGTGCTGTATTACCTGGGCGGCATGCTGGCGATCGGCGCGATGAGCCTGTTCATGACGCTCGGCTGGCAGCGGTTCGGCGGCTGGGGCATCTTTTTCATCGCGCTGCTGTATGCCGGCGTCGCCTTGAAACTCGCCAACCGTTTCGAGGCGCAGCGGCTCAGCGTGCCGATGGGCATCATGGCGACGCTGATCGTGGTTCTGATCCCGCTCGCCGTCTGGGGCGTGCAGCAGGCGCTGGGCTTTTGGCCTGCCGGCGGCGCGAAGTCGTATCGTGCCTATCACTATTTGATCGACTGGCGCTGGCTGTCGCTGGAATTCGCCACGCTGCTCGGCGCCGCGCTGATGCTGTACCGCTACCGGGCGCCGTTCCTGCTGATGCCGGTGGCTGTGACGCTGTGGTACATGAGCATGGATGTCGCGGCGATGCTGATCTACGCCCACGAGGACGGCTGGTCGCAGGCGGCGCGCGAGTTCCGCCAGTGGTTTTCGGTCGCCTTCGGCCTGGTCCTGGTGCTGGTGGCGTTCTGGGTCGACCTGCGCGCGCGAACGCGGCGCGACTACGCGTTCTGGCTGTATCTGTTCGGGCTGCTCGCGTTCTGGGGCGCGCTCAGCACGATGAGTTCGAGAGAGCTGGCCGACAAGCTCGTTTACCTGGCGATCAACGTGGCGCTGGTGCTTGCCGGCGCGGTCCTGCTGCGGCGCGCATTCGCCGTCTTCGGCGGCATCGGCATCGCGATCGTGCTCGCCGACATTTCCTGGCGATTCTTCAGGGACTCGTGGCTGTTCCCGCTCGCGCTGACGCTGATCGGACTGGCAATCGTTTTCGCCGGCGTCTGGTTCGGCCGCAATGAACTGCGCATCACGCAGCGCCTGCAGGCCGGGCTGCCGGCCGACCTGCGCGCACTGCTTGCCGCGCGGCGCGCGACAACCCGTTAGCGCGCTACTTCTTCTTGCTCGCCTTCTTCGCGGCAGCAGGCCTGTTCTTGTCGCTCGGTTCGTCTTCCTTGACGTGGTCGCCGATCACGCTTTTCAGCGGACAGACGGAAAAGGCCGGGCACTTCTTGCAGCCGGCGACAACGGCGATCGGACAGAGGGTCATCTTGAGTTTCCTTGAGGTTCGTTGAAGCTAGAAGCCGGCGGCCAGGCCGTCGCGCCGCGAATCGCTGGCGGCGACATAGCCTTCGGTGGCCGGGTCGCCGAGCCGCCAGATGAACTGGCCGCTGCCGTAATCCATGTAGCTGTCGTCGACCTTGATGAGGTCGTGCCCGCGGCGCGTCAGTTCATCGCGAACCGCCCCCGGCATCGTCGTTTCGACGTCGATCTTCAGGCCCGAATCCCACTTCCAGCGCGGCGCATCGCAGGCCGCCTGAGGCTGCTCGCCGGCCAACAGCATACGCGTGAGCGTCTGCACATGGCCCTGCGGCTGCATGTTGCCGCCCATCACCCCAAAGCTCATCGCGGGCAGCCCGTCTTTCATCAGGAAGGCGGGAATGATCGTATGGAACGGCCGCTTGCCCGGGGCCACACAATTGGCGCTGTCCGGGTCGAGCGCAAAACCGGCGCCGCGATTGTGCAGCGAGATGCCGTAGCCGGGCACCACGACGCCCGAGCCGAATCCCTTGTAGTTGCTCTGGATGAAGCTGACCATCGTGCCCTTCGCATCGGCGGCGGACAGGTAAATGGTGCCGCCGGCAGGCGGCGCGCCGGCGGCAAACGATTGCGCGCGCTTCATGTCGATCGATGCCGCGCGCGAAGCCAGGTAGCCGTCGTCGAGCAGGTCGAGCGGACGCACACGCATCGCACGCGGGTCGGCCACGAAGGCATAGGTGTCCACGAAGGCGAGCTTCATCGCCTCGATCATCACGTGCTGCCAGTCGGCCGAGCCGACGGCATAGTCGGCAAGCTGCGTGTGCTTGAGGATGCCGAGGCAGGCAAGCGCAGCGATGCCCTGGCCGTTCGGCGGCAGCTCGTGCAGGGTGTAGCCGGCGAAATCCTGCGTGATCGTCTCGACCCACCCGTGCTCGCGCACGAAATCCCAGTAGGCGGCGAAGTCGGCTGCGCAGATCGCGCCGCCGGTCGCGCCCGCATACGCCTCGACGGCGGCGGCGATCTCGCCCCGGTAGAAGGCCTCGCCGCCGCTGGCGGCGACCAGTTTCAGCGTGCGCGCCGCGCCGTCGAGCTTGAAGTGTTCACCGATCTGAGGAACCCGACCGCGGGGCAGGAAATGCTCGGCAAAACCAGGCTGATCGCGCAGCAGCGGTTCGGCCAGCAGCCATTTCTGCTGCACCAGCGGACTGACCGCGAAACCCCGCTCGGCATATTCGATCGCCGGCGCCATCAGGTCGGCAAAGGACAAGGTGCCGAAGCGCTCGTGCAATAGCGCCCAGCCGGCAACGGCACCGGGCACGGTCACGCTGTCCCAGCCGCGCTCCGGGCGATCGTTCGCGGCATCGTCGCCGTACTTGCGGCGGAAGTACTCGAGCGTCCAGGCGGCCGGCGCGGTGCCGCTCGCATTCAGGCCGTGCAGCCGACTGCCGTCCCAGACGATCGCGAAGCTGTCGGAACCGAGGCCGTTGCTGCACGGCTCGGCCAGCGTGATCACCGCAGCCGCTGCAATCGCCGCGTCGACGGCACTGCCGCCGCGCGCGAGCATCAGCAGTCCGGCCTGCGCCGCCAGCGGCTG
>JBFGOX010000451.1:0-3122 GCA_041565015.1 Burkholderiaceae bacterium | reverse complement strand
CCGCGCCCAGGTCCGCCGGCAGGTCGCCTCGCGCGCGGCGGCGAAACTCCTTGGCGAGTTCCGGGAAGCGCCGCTCAAAAAGGGCCAGCCGCCCTTCCCACTGGGTCTGCCGCCGGTTGCCCTCGGCCCGCGCGTCCCACGCGGCCAGGATCTCGGCCGGCACCTGAAATGGCGGATGCTCCCAGCCGATCGCCGCACGAGTGGCGGCAACTTCGCTTTCGCCCAGGGCCTCGCCATGGGCCTTCTCGCTGCCGGCCCGATTCGGCGAGCCTTTGCCGATGACTGTACGGGCCAAGATCAGCGTTGGCTGCTCGGCGCCTTGCGCCTGCTTGAGCGCGCGATCGACGGCGTCGACGTCATGGCCGTCGATCGGGCCGATCACGTTCCACTGATAGGCGCGAAAGCGCGCCGCAGTGTCGTCGGTGAACCAGTGTTTGACCTCACCATCGATCGAGATGCCGTTGTCGTCGTAGATGGCGATCAGCTTCGACAGGCGCCAGGTTCCGGCCAGCGAAGCCGCTTCATGCGAAATGCCTTCCATCAGGCAGCCATCACCGACAAACACGTACGTGTGATGGTCAACTATGGGGAAATCCGGCCGATTGAATTCCGCCGCCAGCAGGCGTTCGGCCAGCGCCATCCCCACCGCGTTGGCGAATCCCTGGCCGAGAGGACCGGTCGTCGTTTCCACGCCTGGCGTCAACCCGAATTCGGGATGGCCCGGCGTCCGGCTATGCAACTGGCGGAACGCCGACAACTGCGCCATCGGCAGGTCGTAGCCGGTCAGATGCAGCAGCGCATACAGCAGCATCGAGCCGTGACCGTTGGACAGCACGAAGCGGTCGCGGTTGAACCAGCGCGGATCGGCCGGGTTGTGTCGCAGGTGTCGGCCCCACAGCGCCAGCGCGACCTCGGCCATGCCCATCGGCATGCCCGGGTGCCCGGAGTTGGCCTTCTGCACGGCGTCCATTGCCAGCGCGCGCAGCGCGTTGCACATCTGTTCACTGGTCGGCAGCAGCGCGGCGTGGGTGTCTGGCATACGGGAGGGAGTAACGACCGGCGCGAGCGCGCCGCGAAAAAGGGACAGATTTTATCAGTCGCGATCGTGAACCTTCCGGCGACATGCGACGGCGCTGAGTCCGATCAAATACCGACGACACGCTCGAATTCGGCGCCGCCCGCGCGCTTTCAATGGCTAGCCAATTGCTTTAACATGCGCGCCTTAAATTCGATCCGGAGCACCGGAAGCAACGGGTTGCCGAGCTAGTTCAGGCATCTTCCCCCGCCAGGTCCAATCGACGCAGCGAAAGCTGTCACCGACCCGCGCGCCGCGCACCAGCGCCGGGTCCCGGATCGTGGGTTGCGGTGATGAACCGCGATTCAGGTCGATTAGGGCGGACCTGCTGGGGGACGAAGATGCAAGGACTTCACCTGACTGGCGATCTGTTCGACTGCAGCTGCACATCCGCGCTGCTGACGGATCTGGAAAAGCTCTCGACGCTGTGCCGCGACGCGACCAACGCCGCGGGGCTGACGATCGTCGACGACAAGTACCACGTTTTTCCGGATTTCAACGGCGAGCCTGGCGGCATCACGGGAGCGATCCTATTGGCCGAATCGCATTTGGCCGTGCACACGTGGCCCGAGCGCCGCGGCGTCACGCTGGATGTGTACGTCTGCAATTTCACCGACGACAACGGCGCCAAGGCGCAACAGTTGTTCGACGCGTTGATGGTCGCATTCCGGCCCAGAAGCCAGGTCGTCAATCGCATCAACCGCGGCGATCTCGCGGCGAGCACGCAGTCGGTTGCCGCCTGCGCGGCCGCGCAGGCGCCCGGCGGCAATGCCGGTTCGAACGAGCTGATCTTCGACTGGCTGAATGCGAACGCCGGCTACGGTTTCACCGCCAGCCGCCGGCTGCAGACGGTCGAGTCGCCGTATCAGCGCGTCGAGGTGTACGACACGCCGCAGTTCGGCAAGCTGTTCCGGCTCGACGGCCGTCTGATGACCTCGGAGAAGGAAGAATTCTTCTATCACGAGTGCATGACGCATCCGGCGCTGCTGACGCACCCGAACCCGCAGTCGGTGCTGGTCATCGGCGGCGGTGACGGCGGTTCGTCGGAGGAAATCTTCAAGCACCCGAGCGTCAAGCGGGTCGTGATGGCCGAGCTCGATGCCGCGGTGATCGACGTCGCGCGCTCGCACCTGACGGAGATACACAAGGGCGCGCTCGACGATCCGCGCCTGGAAATCCGCATTGGCGACGGCTTCGAGTACGTCAGGAACACAGCGGAGAAATTCGACCTGATCGTGCTCGACCTGACCGATCCGGACACGCCGGCGTTCCATCTGTACTCGGAGGAGTTCTTCCGCATGTGCCGTGAGCGGCTGAACCCCGGCGGGCTGCTGACGCTGCATCTGGGCACGCCCGTCTACGCGCCGGAAACGGTACGCAAGAACGCGGCCAACCTGCGCAAGATCTTCAAGCAAGTGCATCCGCTGGCGCTGTTCATTCCACTGTACGGCTCGCTGTGGTGCCTCGGCGTGGCCAGCGACAGCGCCAGTCCGCGGCTGATGAGCAGCGAGGCGATTGCCGCGCGGCTGCGTGAGCGCCGTATCGGCACGCTCAGGTACTACAACGCCGAACTGCACAACGCGCTGTTCGCGCTGCCGAACTTCGTCAGGGAACTGACCGATCCGGCACCGGCGCCGGCACGACTGGCCGCCTGAGACGCGCCGCGGTCGCGGCGATGGCCGCTGAGGTGCTGAAGGACGGTCCCGGCCTCGCCGGGACCGTCCTTGTCCGTGGCGGCGCGCTACAGACGTGAGCTCTGCGCGCTTTTTCGTCGACGCACCCCTGTCGGTCGGCACCGATGCCCAGCTTCCTGACGACGTCACGCACCACGCGGTTCGGGTACTGCGGCTGCGCGATGGCGAGTCCGTGGTGCTGTTCAACGGCCAGGGCGGCGAATATCGCGCGACGCTGCGCATCGACGCCGCAACGGCGGCCGCCCGAATCGAAGCGTTCTGGGCCATCGAGGGCGATGGGTACCTGAGTTGGGACCGCGCATGCCGCATCGAAAAATAAACCTTCCGCTCTCCCCCGGAGCAGGCTTGCCATG
>JBFGOX010000450.1:0-3124 GCA_041565015.1 Burkholderiaceae bacterium | reverse complement strand
TGACCACCAGCAGATCGGCAATCTCGAGGATGCCGGCCTTGATGGCCTGCACCTGATCGCCGAGCCCGGGCGGGCAGACGACGATGCGGGTATCGGCGATCTCGACGATCGCCACTTCCGAGTGGCCGGCGCCCACCGTTTCGACGATCACATCGTCGAAGCCGGCCGCGTCGAGGACGTCGACGATCCGGTGCGTCGTTCGGGAAACGCCGCCGGGATGCCCGCGGGCGGCGATCGAGCGGATGAATGCCTGTTCGTGCGCACCGTGCTCGCCCATGCGGACGCGGTCACCGAGCACCGCGCCGCCGGTGATCGGACTCGACGGGTCGACGGCAAGGACCGCCACACGCCTGCCGCGGCCGATCAGTTCGCCGAGCAGCGCGTTGATCAGCGTTGACTTGCCTGCGCCGGGCGGACCGGTGATGCCGATCACGTGGGCGCGGCCGAGTTGCGGGGCGATGCCCGCTGCAATCGCGTCACAGCCGGGCGCGGCGTTTTCGATCGCGCTGATTGCCCGCGCAACCGCCCGCCGGTCACCGGCGAACAGCGGGGCCAACAGCGGATGATCTGCCGCGTTCATCGGCTCAGGGCTGCGCGCACCGGTGGAGCGGCCTCGCCTTCATACGGCCGCCTGGACGTGGCCGAAGCCGAGTTCGCGCCGCAGCCGGCCGCAGATCTCGCCATGCGTACAGCCGGCCTCGGCGGCCTCGACGACCTGGGCGAACACGTTGCGCTTCGAATCGTTCGCCGCGCGGGCCAGATCATCGAGCGCGCCCTCGACGAGGCGCGGCGAGCGGCTTGCCTTGAAGGCCCTGAATGCTTCGAGATGTCGGCGCATCGCCTCTGGAGCCGGGCGAGCAAGCGGCTGGCGCGCGTTGCGGTGCTCGTCAGCCCTGTAGGCGTTGACGCCGACGACGGTCTGCTCGCCTGACTCGACCTGCTGCTGGAACCGACGCGCCGACTCGCCGATCATTCGTTGCACCAGGCCCGCTTCCACCGCCCGGTACATGCCGCCAGCATCATCGACGATCTTCATCACGCGCACGATTTCCGCCTCCATCTGGTCGGTCAGCCGCTCGACGTAGAAGCTGCCGCCGAGCGGGTCGATGACGTCGGTCAGGTGCGCTTCCTCGCGCAGGATGTTCTGCGTATTGACAGCGATGCGCGCACCGAAGTCGGTCGGCGTCGACAGCGCCTCGTCGAAGGCGTCCGTGTGCAGCGACTGCAGCCCGCCGAAGATGCCGGCCATTGCCTGCACCGCCACGCGGGCGATGTTGTTCAGCGGTTGCTGCCGGGTCAGGTCCACGCCGGAGGTCTGGCCGTGGAACTTGAAGCGCCAGGCGCGCGGGTCCTTGCTGCCCAGGCGCTCGCGTGCGATGCGCGCCCAGATGCGGCGGCCGGCACGGAACTTGGCGATCTCCTCGAAGAACGAGATCGAGATGTCGAAGAAGAAGGTGAAACGCGGCAGGAAAGCGTCCGAGTCCATGCCGCGCGCGATGCAATCTTCCGCGTTTTGGATCGCCGTCGACAGCGTGAAGGCCATCGCCTCGGCCGGCGTGGCGCCGGCCTGCTGCATGTGCTGGCCGACCACCGACATCGGATTCCACTTCGGCACATGCTGCGTGCAGAAGTCGACCTGGTCGCCGAGGATGCGCCGCGCCCCCGGCAGCGCGATGCGGAAGAACATGTGGTTGGCCACATAGTGGCTCAGGTAATCGCTCTGGTTCGAGGTGCCGGTGATCGCGGACCACGGCGTGCCGCGCCGCCTGGCCACGGCCAGCATGAAGGCGAGCAGCGTGAACGGCGACGGGTCATTCATCGCGCAGGATGTCCGCGCCAGATCGACGCCGGCCAGCGCGCGGTCCATGTGCTCGGTCGAGTTGACGACCGTGCCGCAGGTGCCAAGCAGCTCGAAGTGCGACTCGTCCATGTCGTAGCCGCGAAACACCGAGTTGCACGGGATCAGCGAGACCGCAGTGGCACCCTGCGCCAGGATCTCGCGCAGCCGCGCGTTGTAGTCCTCGGGCGTGCCCAGCCCGATCAGCTGCCGCTGGGTCCAGGTGCGGCCGCGATGCATCGTCGCGTAGATGCCACGCGTATACGGCGGCTGACCCGGAAAGCCGAGCGCGTCGTCGTAGTGCGACGGATTCCAGTCGCCGTGCGTATACAGCGGCGCGATCGCGATGCCCGAGCGGTTCGTCACCGGCCGGTCCCGCCCGATCTGCTCAGCGTAGTCCCGCCGCCATTGTGCTTCGGCGTCGGCGGCGTTCAGCATGCGGTCGTCGATGGGTTTGTTCATGTCGACCTCGATCAGACGGTGGCGCGGCGGGCGCGGATGCCGGTGGCCATCTCTCGGATGTAGGCGGCGATCTCGTCGATCGACGCGCCCGGATGGAACACCCGCGCCACGCCGGCGTCGAGCAGCAACCGTTCGTCTTCGTCGGGCACGATCCCGCCGACGATCACCGCGACGTCGTCGATGCCTGCGGCGGCCAGCGCCTGCATCAGCTTCGGCACGATCAGATGATCGGTGGCCAGCGACGAGATGCCGATCACGTCGACGTCCTCCTCGATCGCCAGCTTGACCACCGTGTCGATTTCCTGCCATGGCGGCGTGTAGATCACCTCCATGCCGGCATCGCGCAACCCAGCGGCGACGATGCGGCTGCCGCGGTCGTGGCCGTCGAAGCCGATCTTGGTGATCAACACTTTCGGTCGAATCTCGTTCATCGGTCGTTTCCGTTAAGCGGTTGGCGCAACAGCGCGACAAAACGCCGTGCGATGGTCTTCGGCGAGTCGTGACCCGGGCGATACCAGGTCTGCGACCAGTTCAGGCTGCCCAAGAGCATCAGCCGCAACGTGCGGCGGTCCGTGCCGCGCGGCAGCGGCAACGCTGCCACGAGCTGCACGATCAGCGCCTCGTACTCGTCGCGAAGCGCGATCAGCCGCCGGTCGGTCGCCGGCGCGTCGGCGGGGCGCACGCGGATGACCACCTGCGCGTAGTCATCGTCTTCAAGGATCGCCTCCAGATGCGCGACACACGCGGCCTCGAGCCGCGCCCACGGCTCGTTGCGCTGATCGATCGCCGGGCGCACGCGGGCCGAGATGCGCCGCACCCCCTCGC
>JBFGOX010000449.1:0-3135 GCA_041565015.1 Burkholderiaceae bacterium | reverse complement strand
TGCCGCACGGTGACGCCATGCGCGCATTCATGGATCAGTTTCATCAGCACGAACAGTCCGAGCGCCAGCGCATAGAACCGTGGCGTGCCGAACAGCGTGTTGACATGCGCTGACAACTCGGCCAGGTGCGTCGCCGCGACCAGCGCGGCCACCAGCACCGCCGCCGCCCACAGCAACAGCATCGGCATGCGCAGCAACGCGCGACCGAGCGGGTCGAGGGGGCGCAGCAGCCGCGTCGGGTTGCCGAGCGGCGCCTTGAAGGCGAGGGGGTTGACCGCCGCGCGCAGGCGCTTGCGGCGCGCGGCGCGCTCGCGTTCGAACAGCGCTTCCGGGTCGACCAGCGGCTGGTCGATATGCAGCATGCCGGCTTCATCGAGCCGGGTCAGCACGCCAATGACTTCGTCCTGTGTCGGCGCATGTTCTCCGTCCTGTTCGAGCACCTCGTCCCAAATGCGCTGCACGGTATGCCGGCCATCACAACGGCCGACGAAATCGTAGGCCGCTTCGTTCAGGCGCAACTGGTGTCGCCCTGCTGGGTCGAACAGCAGCGTCCACATTTGGTCGCGCGAACGACCGCGCTGAACGCGAACATGCGCGCGCAGGCGCGGCGAAAGGCCCGCAACACGGTGCCAGTTGGGGCTGAACAACGACGCGTTCATTTGCGCTCAAAGCCCCCACGCCCAAAGCTGCAACCGCAGCGCGTTGACGAGCCGCCGGCCCCAGATCCAGGCCAGCGGCTGTTCGCCGGCTTCGATCTTGGCCACACCCTCGAGCCCCGGCCGCAGCGTGCGCGGTGCCGGCTGCATCAGCTGCGCCTCGACCTCGAAGAAATTACGACCGTCCTCGGCACGTGCCACCGGCGTGATGCGCTGGACCTCGATCTGGAACTGCTGATCCGGCAGCGCCGCCAGCGCCAGGCGGCCGGGCTGGCCCTCGCGCAGATCGGCGATGTCGCGCTCGTCGACGCGCACGATGATGCGGAATTCGTCGCGCGGCGCGACCGTCAGGAGCAGATCGCCACGCTTGACCGGGCTGCCCAGCGTCTGATGCAGATCGCCGCGGATCACCACGCCGTCGAACGGCGCGACGATCCGCGAGCGTTCCAGCCGCTGCTGCATCAGTTCCAGTTGCGCCTGTGCCTCGGCCACCTTGGCCTGATCGATCACCATGCGCGCGCGGTCGGCGGCAGCCAAGGCTGCGCCGTAGGCATTCTGGTGCTGGGCCAGCGCGCTTTGCCACTTGCGCACTTCGAGCACCAGTTCTTCGTCGGCAAGTTCGACCAGCACCTGGTCGGCGCGCACCGCGTCACCGGGTCGCACATGCGCCTGCCGCAGATAGCCGTCGGCGGGCGCGACCAGCGCGCGCTGCGTCGATCCTTCCAGGTGCGCCGGAGCGCCAACGCGATAAGTGACCGGAATGATCAAGGCGGCGGCCAGCACCGCTATGGCGGCACCAGTGGCGAGCTTGGCGCCGAGGTGGCCGCGCTGTGTCAATCGCGCCATTGCCTGTCTGCGCCCCTGTCGCAGACGCGCATGCCAGGGACCATCGGCGCGATGCTTGAGTTCGAGCACTGGACCGAGCAGCGCGCCAACGTGTTCGAGGAACGCGCGCGCTTGCTGATCGAGCGCGATCGGTCCTGCACTTTCGAGCAGCAGTGCGCCGACGCAGCGGCCGCTTGCGACCAGCGGAACGCTGCAGACCGCGCCGCCCTGCGCATTGACGATCGCGGCGTGCATCAGCGTGATTTGCGGCGGATCGTCCGCCTGTGGCGGATGGGCGACGATTTCGCGCTGCGCGATCGCCTCGTCCATCGCCTCGGCAATGGCGCGCAAGGCCTGGCGCTTGCGATCGACGTCGGCGCCGTGCGAGACGGCAACAATCTGCGCATCCCGCTTGTCAACCCAGCCGACGCTGACACGATCGACATGCAGCAGCGCAGCCAGTTCCGTCGCGGCACAGGCGGCCGCCTCGGCGAACGCCCGCTGCCGGAGCAATGCGGCGAGCAGGCGCATCGACGCTTCGCCGTCGAGGTCGCGTTGGCGGCCAGCGCTCGTTGCAGGTTGGCCGAAGTGCTCGATCGCGCTGCGCAGGCCGCGCCGGCACGACTCGATCAGCGCGTCATCGTCGGAGCCGATCGCAATCGACACGGCACAGACAGGCCCTCCGCTGCTCACCAAGGGCACGGCAATGACACGACCGCGCACTGCGTTGGCTTCGCTTGCCGCGCGCGGCGGCACATGTGAGATCGGGGCGCGGGTTTTCAGCGCGACGTTGGCAGCCACCAACAACGAGGCTGCGGTCTGGACATCGGCCGGCCAGCGCGCAATCGTCGCCGACGGCGACCCATCGATGGCCACGGCGACTAACGCGCTCGCCACAGCCGGCGAACGACGGCAAAACTGCTCCAGCCACGCCTGAACGTGGGCCTGTTTTACTGCTTCGAGTTCTTTCTGATTCGAATGCATGACGCAAGAAGTCGGCGCGCAGGCCTTGTGCGCACCAAGACCTTGCTGACTTTATGGTGCACAGGTAATCCCGTATCTCCTGAATACGGCTTAAGAACTCCGGCACTTGAGCGCTTCCACGGCCGATGGCCGCTTGGTCAATGACCGGCGCCCGGCCTGCCTGATGCTTCGCGCGCGACACAATCCGTGCGCAGCCACCCAAAAACCTGCGGCGCGATTCAGCGCACGGCAGCGAGAGGCGACCCGGGGATGTGAGTAGTCACTGGCATGGCGAAGACCAGCGCTCGTGAAGCCCATCGCTCCCGATCACGCTGCGGCAATGAGCGGATCTGCTGCAGCACGCGGACGGCGCGTTCGCTCAGAGGGCGGCCGACCAGGAACTCGTTTGCATACGCCTGCGCCGGGTTACGAAGAACGCCGGCAAGCCAGGCCGCTTCCAGCGGCGTCAGCTGGTACGGCCGCTTGCCGAAGTAGTTGCGCGCGGCCGCATCGGCGCCGCAGATGCCCGGTCCCCAGTCGACCGTGTTCAGGTACAGCGCGAGGATGAAATCCTTGCCGAGCGTGCGCTCCATCTCGACCGCGTACAGCAGCTCGCGCAGCTTGCGCGCGCCGGTTCGTTCGCCGCCGGTGTAGATCGTGCGCGCCAGCTGCTGGGTGATGGTGCTGGCGC
>JBFGOX010000448.1:0-3142 GCA_041565015.1 Burkholderiaceae bacterium | reverse complement strand
CGTCAACCGGCTGATCACCGATCTGGGCGTCTTCGACGTTACCGATGACGGCCTGAAGGCGATCGAACTGGCGCCCGGCGTGAAGCCGGACGAAGTGCGGGTGAAGACCGGCTGCCACGTACATCTGTCGCACCTCGAGGCGAAGGCCTGAACGGCGTCTGCGTCGACACGGGAGCGCGATGAGCGCCGTCTGGCCGCCCGGACGGCAGCCGCTTTTCGCTGTGCGGATGTCGCCACGGGCGTAGGGGGGCGTGATGAGCGACACGCATCGTCACTCCGGGCACAACCATTTCGCCGGTCATTTCCACGGCGACAGCAGCTATGACCACAAGTCGCGGCCATCGGGCTCGCTGCCATTGGCCATCGCCGTCGGGCTGACCGGCGGTTACGCGCTGATCGAACTGATCGGCGGGCTGTGGTCGGGGTCGCTGGCGCTGCTTGCCGACGCAGGCCACATGGCCACCGATTCGGCGGCGCTGCTGTTCGCGCTGGCCGCCAACATCATCGCCCGCCGGCCGGTGTCGGACCGGCATTCCTTCGGACTGGCGCGCGTCGAGGTGGTCGCCGCATTCACAAATTCGCTGGCGATGCTCGGCGTGGTGGCCTGGATTTTCTTCGAGGCGTTCGAGCGAATTGGGACGCCGGTGCCGATCAAGGGCGGCGCGGTGTTCGGCATCGCCAGCATCGGTCTGGCGATCAACATCGCGGTGGCGTGGACGCTGTCGCGCGACCGCGAGAACGTCAACACGCGCGCGGCGCTGATCCACGTGATGGGCGACCTGCTCGGCTCGGTGGCGGCAATCACCGCCGGCGTGGTGATTGTCTTCGGTGGACCGCTGGTGGTCGACCCGCTGCTGTCGATGCTGGTCGGCGGGCTGATCCTGCGATCGACCGTCGGCGTGCTGCGGGAAACGACGCTGGTGCTGCTCGACAGCGTGCCGCAGGGCGTCGACTATCAGAAGGTCGGCAAGACGCTGGCCGAAGTGCCGGGCATCGTTTCCGTCCACGACCTGCATGTCTGGGCGATGGTGCCGGGGCGCAGCGCGCTTTCGGCGCACGTGCTGGTCGACGACATCGAGCGCTGGCCGGTGATCCTGCACCAGGTCCGCTTCCTGATGCGGCGCGACTTCGCCATCGACCACATCACGTTGCAGCCGGAATGGCTGCGCCGCGACGCGGTCGCCGCCAAGGTGCCCGTCAGTCCAACGACCTGAACAGCCACAGCAGCCCGATCATGATCGGCTGGTGCAGCAGGTAGACGGTCAGCGCCCAGGTGCCGAGCCACAGCAGGACGCGCGGCGGCCGCGCGTTCAGCGCCTGCAGCGAAGGCGGCAGCGCGAATCCGCGCCGCTGCCATAGCGTGCCGATGCCGATGCCGGCGACCATCGCCGCCAGCCACGGAAACAGCGGCACGTAATCCTCGGTGCGCGGCTTCTCGGTGATGAAACCCAGGATGTTTGCCGGGAACGCGTTGAACGCCGGATCACGAAAGATCCACCAGGCGCCGAACGCCAGCACCGCCAGCGCCAGATTCCACAGGCCCAGCGGCGCCGTCATCCGACCGACGATCAGCGCCACCGCGATGAACTGCAGGATGCCGAAATAGATCCAGCGCGGGCCGAACATCAGCCAGCTGCCCACGGACACCAGCGCCGCCGCCGCGGCCACCTGCGCCCAGCGCAGCCCGAAGTCGCGCCAGCCCGGTTTGTGCGTCATGCGCAGCATCAGGCTCACGCCGACCAGCAGCAGGAACTGCGACACGATCGCGGTGCGCCAGCCGATCCACGGCTGGTCGCGATTCATCGCCGCGCTGATCCAGCCGAAATAGTTCAGGTCGTAGATGAAGTGATAGACGATCATCTGCGCCACGGCGAAGCCGCGCAGCGCATCGATGATCGGCAGGCGAGGGGAGCGGGCGGTGTTCATTTTGGCGCCCGACATGCTAGCGGCCATGTGCCTCGACCGCCTAAACTGCCTTGGGACCACAGCCCCGAGCCGCTCGACCCATGTCTGCTCGCACCTGGATCAGCAATGCCGTGCGCGTCATCGAGGCGGACTTCAACCGCTCGGCCGACACGCACCTGATTGTCCTGCCGCTGCCTGCGCTGGCCGGCATTCACGTGTACCTGAAGGACGAGTCGAGCCATCCGACCGGCAGCCTCAAGCACCGGCTGGCGCGGTCTCTTTTCCTTTACGCGCTGGCCAACGGCTGGATCAACGAGGGCACGACGATCGTCGAAGCTTCCAGCGGCTCGACCGCCGTGTCCGAGGCGTACTTCGCGCGCCTGCTCGATTTGCCCTTCATTGCCGTGATGCCGCGCGCGACGTCGCCGGAGAAGGTCGCAGCGATCGAGTTCTATGGTGGGCGCTGTCATTTCGTCGATCGTTCCGCCGACATCTACTCGGCGGCCGCCGAGCTGGCCGCTTCCTGCGCCGGCCACTACATGGATCAGTTCACGTACGCCGAGCGGGCCACCGACTGGCGCGGTAACAACAACATCGCCGAATCGATATTTGCGCAAATGGTGCACGAGCCGCATCCGGAGCCGCACTACATCGTGTGCGCGGCGGGCACCGGCGGCACGTCGGCGACATTGTCGCGCTTCGTCCGCTATCGGCGCCAGGCCACCGAAGTCGTCGTTGCGGATCCTGACAATTCGGTCTTCTTCGACTATTACGCCAGTGGCGACTGCGAACTGACCTGCGCCGGCGGTTCGCTGATCGAGGGCATCGGCCGGCCACGGGTGGAAGCGTCGTTCATCCGCGAGTCGATCGATCTGATGGTCAAGGTGCCGGATGCCGCGTCGATCGCCGCCATCCACTGGCTGGCCCGCGTGCTTGGGCGGCGGGCGGGCGGGTCGACTGGAACGATCCTGTATGGGGCGCTGCCCCTGCTGCAGCGAATGGCGCAGGCGCGTGAGCACGGCTCGGTCGTGCTGGTGATGTGCGATGGTGGCGAGCGCTACGCGCACAGTTACTACGACGAGCGCTGGCTGAAGGACAACAAGCTCGATCCGCACCCGCATGCAACGCGAATCGCCGCCTTCATGGAGCGCGGCGAGCCGCAAGACTGGCAGGTTCGCGAATGGCCGCACCGCGCCTGATGCGAGCGCGCAAGAGGCCTGCAGCACGGGCGGTGCCG
>JBFGOX010000447.1:0-3144 GCA_041565015.1 Burkholderiaceae bacterium | reverse complement strand
TCGTCGCGCAGCGCCTGCAGCGCGGCGGGCACATCGTCGCGCGGCTCGGCCAGCGTCAGCGTCCTGCAGCCGGGCGGCTTCAGTTCGCTCGGCTTGCCGGGGTAAGCAAAAAAGGCGACCGGATCGGCGGCGCCGGCAAGCACCAGGCACTCGGCCCCCGCAAGTTTCTCCACCGCCGCGTCGACCGCGTACGGCAGCCGCTCGACGCGCACGCGGCCTCGCCCGCCCGGCATGCGGGCGTTGTAGAACTCGACCAGCACGCGGCAGCCGGTCTTCTGCGCGATGGCAGCGGCCGCCTCGCGCGCGCCTTCACTGAGTCCGCCGGCGCCGAGCAGCAGAACGGCGCGCCCGCCGAGTTCGCTCAGCGTACGCGCGGCCGCGCGCACCGCATCGGGTTGCGGCGGTCTGGGCGCGGCCGGCTGCGGCGCGCGCGCGAATTCAGCGCCGGCGCCCCACGCGGTGTCGGCGGGGAGGATGAGTGTCGCGATGCGGCCGAGCGCGCCGTCACGCGTGGCAGTGATCGCCTCGGCGCCGTCGCGCGCCACCTCGAGCGAATTCGCCGAGGTCCGCACCCAGTGCGACACCGGCGCCGCGATCGCCTCCACATCCGAGCGCAGCGGCGATTCGTATCGTGCGTGCGCGACCGCGTGATCGCCGACGATGTTGACGATGCCCGAAGCGGCCTTCTTCGCGTTGTGCAGGTTGGCGATGCCGTTGCCCAGCCCCGGCCCGAGGTGCAGCAGCGTGGCCGCCGGCTTGCGCGCCATCCGGTAGTAACCGTCGGCGGCGCCGGTGACCACGCCCTCGAACAGGCCGAGCACGCAGCGCAGGCCGGCAACCCGGTCGAGCGCAGCGACGAAGTGCATCTCCGAGGTGCCGGGGTTGCCGAAGCACACCTCGACGCCGTTGCCAGCCAGCGTTGCGACGAGAGATTCGGCACCGTTCATCCGTGCTCCGTTCGTGCAGCGTGATCGCGCGGACCATCGTCGTCGCAGCCGACGGTGGCGACGGGCGCCCCCAGCGGACGATACGCGAGGCGGCGCCTAGCGGCGGGCGCGGCTGCCGCGCCGCCCGGCCTCGCCCGCCACTTCGCGCCGCCAGATACAGGCGCCCTCGCGATGCACTTCGCGCACGCGATGAAACGGCACATCGTGCACCACGCCATCTTCTTCGGTCACTGTGAACGAGAAATGGTTGCCGGCCTCGACGCGGATCTGCTCCAATGGCACGGTGACGAGGCGACGCTGCAGGCGATCGAAATAGCCGATGGTGAAGCTGCCGCGGCCGAACTGCGGATCCCAGCGGATCCGCTGCAACAGGGATTCGATCGTGATCATCGTCAACGCCCCGTCGGCCTGAAACTATGGCCCAGCCCTCGCCTCTGCCACGCGCCTGCATCGGCACCAGCGGCTGGAACTACCCGGCGTGGCGCGAATCGTTCTATCGCGGCGTGCCGCAGATTCGGTGGCTGGCCTTCTGCGCCGAGCGCTTCACCGCCATCGAGGTCAACGCGACCTTCTACCGGCTGCAGCGGCGCGAGACCTTCGCCCGCTGGCGCGCCGAGACACCGCAGGGTTTTTGCTTCGCCATCAAGGGCAATCGCTACCTCACGCACAACCGCAAGCTCGCCGATCCACTGCCCTCGGTGCGACTGGAGCGCGACCGTGCCGCCGGGCTCGGCGACAGGCTGGCTGCCGTACTGTGGCAGTTGCCAGCGAACCTGCATCGCGACCTCGACCGGCTCGAGCGTTTCGCCCGCGCGTTGCGCTGCTGGCGCAAGGCGCGGCACGTGATCGAGTTTCGCCACCAGTCGTGGTTCGACGACGAAGTCGCCGCCTGTCTGCGCAGCCACAACATCGCCGTGTGCCAGTCGGACGCGGCCGACTGGCCATTGTGGAACGCGGTGACGACCGATCTCGTCTACGTGCGGCTGCACGGCCACGCAAAGACGTATGTCTCCGGCTACCCGCTGCGCACACTGAAGATCTGGGCAACGCGAATCCGCGGCTGGCTCGGCGACGGACGCAATGTCCATGTGTACTTCGACAACGATGCGATCGGCCGCGCGCCGATCGACGCGCTACAGTTGATGCGCCTGCTCCGCGTGCGGCCGCAATCATAGAAACCGGCCCGCTGCCCGATTGGCGGCGCAAGTGCAGCGGCCGCCTGACGCAAACGCTGCACCGACGCCGCCCGCCGATGCGTCAGCGTCCGTCCAGCGCCGGGCCGCCGGCCGGTCAGTGCGCCGACTCCCGACCTGCAGTCACCCGCTTGGCCTGCAGCCCCTGCGCGGCTGCCTCACCGAGGAATTCGACGGCGCTGCCCACCGCCAGTTCGTCGAAGCGCGGGTGGGCGACGCTGGCGCGATCGAAGTAGTACTCGTTGCCTTCCGCATCCTCGATGAAACCATAGCCATCCGTGAACAGCCGCGCCACGCGGCCACGCCGCAGCAACTCATGCTGCTTGGTCTGGCCTCGGATGCGGCGCACGTGGTCTTCCAGCCGCCGACGCACCGCGTCGAACGCGTCGCGGATTGCCACGTAGATGTCTTCGTTCTCATGCCGGCGCGTCGAGGCAATCTCTTCGCCCGGGACCTTCAGGTCGACATGCACGGCAAACAGCTTGCCCTGGTGCTTGTGCCCGCCCGGCGTCTCCACCGTCACCCGGCAACTCATGATGCGATCGCAGAACGCCTCGAGTTTTTCGACCCGACGGCGGATCTCGGCTTCGATCGCATCGGAATGCGGCATGTCGCGAAACGTAACCTGAAGTGCAAGTTTCATCTTCGAGAGCCTCCCGTTCAGTCGGCGGCTGACTCCGCGGTCTGCCGTCAATCGTTGACCGGCCGCAGTGCCGCCTTTTCCAGCCCGGACTGCCGCGGCGCGATGTGCGCCACTTCGGTCAATTCCTCGGCGAGGAACTCGGTCACGTCGTCGGCGCTCAGCACGCCGATCAGCGCCCCGCCGCGATCCACGATCGGCAGCCGCCGGATGCCTTCGGCGCGCATGCGCACGATCGCCTCGTGCGCCGATTCGGAGTCGAGCGCGGTGACCAGCTTGCGGGTCATCAGGTCGGCGGCGGTCAGCGTTTCGGGCGCGACACCTTCAGCCAGCACCTTGACCACCAGGTCGCGGTCGGTGACGA